>NZ_JBHWEB010000091.1:35519-38682 GCF_042734395.1 Amycolatopsis sp. NPDC059657
CGCTGGGGGGCCGCCCCCGCCGGCGCCCGCTCGGCTGTGGCTCGGCTGGGTCCGTCCCCCCCCCCCCCCCCCCCCACGACCCCTTGCGGGCGAGCGGAGGTATCGCCGCTAAGCCGGGTGCAGCACACTCATCGCTTCTCAAGGATTCCGTGGTACTGATGTGGCCAGCCCACTAAGGAGGAACCCTTGCCGCACATCGACATCGAGTCCCCCATGCCCGGCATCAGCGGCCTGTTCGAGTTCCGCCCGGAGACCGCCGAGCCGCTCGGCCTCCTCGCGGAAACCCTGTTGCGCGGACCGAGCACGCTGACGGTCGGCGAACGTGAACTCATCGCCGCCACCGTGTCACGCGGCAATGAGTGCACCTTCTGCTCGCTGAGCCACGCCGCCGTCGCCATCGCCGCGCTCGACGACGGCGCGAACGTCGTCGAGGCGACCTGGCGTGGCATCGACGAGGCGCCGGTCTCCGACAAACTGCGTGCGCTGCTGCGTATCGCGCTCGCCACCCGCGAGACCGGCAAGGCCGTCACGACCGAGCTCGTCGAGGCCGCCAAGAAGCTCGGCGCGACGGACACGGAAATCCACGACACCGTCCTCATCGCGGCCGCCTTCTGCATGTTCAACCGGTACGTCGACGGGCTCGCCACCATCGCCTCGCCCGACCCTGCCGCCTACGAAGAGGTCGGGCGACGCCTGCTCGGCAACGGCTACCTCAAGATCGGGAAGTAGCCCGGCTCAGCGTGGTCTCCTGCGCCATCCGCGACAGCTTCTCGGGATTGCGCACGGCGTAAAGCCCCGTGACGAGGCCGTCGTCGACACGCATCGCGATGACGGTGTCGACCTCGCCGTCGAGCCGGAGGAGCAGCGCCGGATAGCCGTTGACCTGCACCGGCTGCAGTGACCCGAGCGAGGCGAGCCTGCCGACCCCGGCGGCGAGCAGGCGTGCCACTTTGTCCGCTCCCGTGATGGGCCGCGGCACGGCCTGCTTGACTCCCCCGCCGTCACCGAGGAAGACGACGTCCGGCGCGAGAATGTCAAGCAGGCCTTGCAGATCACCGGTTTCGACCGCCTTCTGGAACGCTTCGAGCGCGTGCCGGGAGTCGGCGTGGGAGACCTCGCCGCGCGGCCTTCGCGCGGCGACGTGCGACCGCGCGCGGTGGGCGATCTGGCGGACCGCGGCCGGGCTTTTGTCGACGGCTTCGGCGATCTCGTCGTACCCGAGGTCGAACACCTCGCGCAGCACGAACACCGCGCGCTCGGTCGGCGTGAGCGTCTCCAGCACCAGGAGCATCGCCATCGACACGCTGTCGGCCAGCTCGACGTCCTCGGCCACGTCGGGTGTGGTGAGCAGCGGCTCGGGCAGCCACGGCCCGACGTAGGACTCCTTGCGGCGCCCGAGCGTGCGCAGCCGCGTGAGCGCCAGCCGGGTGGTGATCCTGACCAGGTACGCGCGCTGGTTTTCGACGGTGCCGAGGTCGACGCCGTCCCACCGCAGCCACGTTTCCTGCAGGACGTCCTCCGCGTCAGCGGCCGAACCGAGCATCTCGTACGCGACCGTGAACAGCAGATTGCGGTGTGCGAGGAACGCCTCGGTTTCGGACATGCTGGTCCCCTTTCGATGGTGTCGCGCACGAGACGCCGGCCCCCGCGGTTCTGTGACACCGGCCCATCGTGGCGCTCGTCACATGGCCGCGTTGTCACAAGATCCGTGCCGCCGGCATCTGGTGTTCGTCCAGTGCAGCACGACAAGTGAGGACCACAGTCATGGAACCCCGTTTCGACCTCTTCAGCAACGAGATCGGCACCAAGATCGCCAAGCGGTTCGCCAACACCGGCGCGGTGATCGGCCAGTCGGGACTGCCGCACAGCATCCAGGAGCTGGTGAGCCTGCGCGCCAGCCAGATCAACGGCTGTGGCTGGTGCATCGACTTCCACGTCAAAGAGGCCACCGCGGCCGGCGAGACCGCGCTCCGGCTCCACCTCGTCGCCGCGTGGCGTGAGTCCACTGTGTTCAGCGAGGCCGAGCAGGCCGCACTCGCACTCGCCGAGGAGGGCACCCGGCTCGCGGACGCGCACCAGGGCGTGAGCGACGAGACCTGGGCGCAGGTGCGCAAGCACTTCGACGACAACCAGATCGCCGCGCTCGTCTCGCTGGTCGCCCTGATCAACGCGGCCAACCGGCTCGCCGTGATCGTGCACCAGAAGGGCGGTTCGTACGAGGCCGGAATGTTCGCCGCCGCCACACAATGAGCTGTCCCGCAACCTTTCGGGAGGCCCACCCGTACCAGCTGTCGAACACGTCCGTGATCGACAGCCGAGGAGTTCAACCACATGGGTCGTTTCACCAGTACGGGTTTCGGCGTGGCCGCGCTCGGCCTCGGCCTGCTCGGCGCCGCCGCCTTCGCGCCACCGGCGTCAGCGGTGTCGTCGATGTCGGAGGCCAAGCTCAGCCACGCCGAGGCGGCCGCGAAGTTCGCGGCCGCCGGGATCACCACCAGCTCGTCCGGACGTTGCAGTGACAGGGAAAACCCCGAATGCACGTCACTGGAGCAGATCAATCAGACCACTGTGGACGGTGTGCTCGCGCTGCGCGCGGCCGGCGGCTGCGCAGTGGTGATCACCGGCGGCACGGAGGTCGGGCACGCGGCCCTGCCGTACAGCCACTATCTCGGCTACAAGGTCGACATCCGCCTGACCAGCTGCGTCAACAGCTACATCCGGCGCACCTTCACGCCGGTCGTGCCGCCGGCGCTCGGCAGCGAGCAGTACCGCTCGGCGGACGGCGACCTCTACTCCTACGAGGGCAACCACTGGGACATCGAGTACCACTAAGGAGTCGTGAGTGTTCCGGCCGGTTCTATTGGGCGGAAGGGCAAAGGTGTCATGTCGTGGTGGGCGACCTTGGCCTGCTTCAGCCCTGGCCACGAAAGAGTGACTGTGGAGGGTTTGCGGCGACGGTTGCGGGCGAGTGGTAACTCTGCTCCGTTGGATGCAGCGGAGTTACCACTCGCGGACCCCCTCGTGAAGCGAGGGTGCCCCCGAGTGCGTACTACGCACCCAACGGCCCCCTCACTTCAAGCCCGCCCGAGGCTTGCGGGCACCCCGCCGGACGTGGTGAAGGAGTCCCTCACCAGCCAGCCACATTCGGCTTTCCGCGCAATAA
>NZ_JBHWEB010000092.1:0-38566 GCF_042734395.1 Amycolatopsis sp. NPDC059657
GGGGGCGGGGGGGCTCGGCCCAAACAGAAAAAGACGAAGAGGCCGCTGGTGGGAGCGCGGTTACGCGCGAACACCAGCGGCCGAAGAACTCGAGTGCGCCCGGAGAGACTCGAACTCTCACTGGCACGGACCTAAACCGTGTGCCTCTGCCAATTGGGCTACGGGCGCGACGCGGACAGCCTAGCGTGCGGGGTGATCAGATTGGTCGGGTGTGGCCGATGGGGCGGGTGCGGGCGGCGTGATCTACCGTGGGTCGCCTGCACAGGTACGCCTGCGAGGAGGAGACGTGGCCCGCGACCCGGAGACGATCGAGCGCGACATCGAGAAGGCCAGGACCGCGCTCGCCGCGACCTTGGACGAGCTCGGTACGAAGGCGAACCCGAAGGTGCTCGTCGAGTCGGCGAAGAGCTCGGTGCGTTCGACGCTGAACGATCCCAAGGTGAAGTACCCGCTCATCGGAGCGGGTGTGCTGATCGTCGCGCTGCTGGTGCGGAAGCTTTTCCGCTAGGCCAGTTTGGAAGCCGCCGCAGGCGGTGTCGTCGCCTTCTGAGGCGTCGGCACCGCCCGGTTCTTTTTGGTGGCCTGTGCCGGTGCGACCGGACGCTTCTCCTCGACGGCCTTCGATAGCTGCTTGCTGGTGGCGAGCGGCGTCTTGGGTTGCGCCTTGACCGGCTTGCCGGGCGGCGGGATCTCGATGGGCGCGAGCGCGGCCTCGGGGAGGGTGAGCCTGGCCGTCATGTACGCGGACGTGAACGCGAGCGCGCTCCCGTTCAGCAGATGTACGACGGTCGGCCTGCCCTCTGGCGCGATTTTGTCGACCAGCTGGTCGGTGGTATCCCTCGCCGCGATGATGCCGGGCGCCCGGGCCGTGAGCTTTTTGCCGAGGCCGCTGACCGTGATCGTCCAGTCGTCGTCCTCTTGCACGTAGACCGCCGTGATCGGTTCCGCCATCTGTCTCACCCCGTTCCCTCCTACGCCGGACACTCTGACACGCCGGTCCGTTCTACTTTCTACATGATATCGATACCTCAAAGCGACTCTGTGTCACAAGTAACTTGAGGTAATACACGTCGGGTGACGACCGATCGGCCTAATGCACGAGCATATTCACGGTCGGGCACGGTTGCCCAGTCCCGCCCAGAGGATGTCCATGGCGAAGCGGGTCGCGGCCTCGGGAGTGACGTCGTCGTGGCGTTCGCACCAGATGGCGAGCCGTTCGCAGGCGCCGACGACGAACTCGGCCGAGGCCTCGGCCTGGAGCCCGGAGTCGGCGTCGAAGTGCTCGGCCATGAGGGTGGCGATCAGGTCCGTCTGCTGCCGTCTGGTCTCCTCGATCTCGTCCGAGGCGGGCGTGCCGATCAGGGCCATCTCGTGCCGGAGCAGCGACCAGGCCTGGCGGCGCTCGCGGATGAAGACGAAGAACGCCAGCAGCCCGCGGTGCAGCGCGTCCTCCGGTGAGGTCGCGCCGAGCGTCGCCTGCGCGGTGACCTCGCGTAGCGCGGCCCGTGACTGGCGGATGCAGGCCAGCAGCAGGCCTTCCTTCGAGTTGAAGTACTCGTAGAGCATCGGCTTCGAGACGCCGACGCGTTCCGCTATGTCGTCCATCGACGCGGCGCTGTACCCGCGCTCGGAGAAAACGGCCTCGGCTGTCTCGATCATCTGCCGCTCACGCTCTGCTCGTGGCATGCGCTTGCGTCGTGCGGTGGTCACGCAACTGAGACTACCGCTGGTAATCTACTCCAAGTAAGGTGGACTTCGAGTAACACCTAGCCGCCGTGGAGGAACGCCGATATGGGTAAGCGGATCGAGACGGGAGTCGTGATCGTCGGGACCGGGTTCTCCGGCCTCGGCATGGCGATCCAGCTGCGCAAAGAGGGGCGCGAGGACTTCGTCATCCTGGAGAAGGCCGACGACGTCGGCGGCACCTGGCGTGACAACACCTACCCCGGGTGCGCCTGTGACATCCCGTCGCACATGTACTCGTTCTCCTTCGAGCAGAACCCCGGCTGGTCGCGGGCGTACTCGCCGCAGCCGGAGATCTGGGACTACCTGCGCGAGGTCACCAAGAAGCACGACCTCACCCGCTACACCCGCTTCGGCCAGGAGATGACCGGCGCGCGCTGGGACTCCGACGAAGCGCGCTGGCACGTGGTGACCAAGGCGGGCGACGAGTTCGTCGCGCGCTTCCTGGTCTCCGGCATCGGCGCGCTCCACATCCCGCAGATTCCCCGGCTGCCCGGTATCGAGCGGTTCGAGGGCGAGACGTTCCACTCGGCGCGCTGGAACCACGCTTACGACCTGAAGGGCAAGAAGGTCGCCGTGATCGGCACCGGCGCCTCGGCCATCCAGTTCGTGCCGCAGATCGCGCCCGACGTCGAGCAGTTGACGCTCTTCCAGCGCACCCCGCCGTGGATCATGGCGAAGCCGGACCGCGAGATGCCGACCTGGGCGCGCCGCGCGTTCGGTTCGGTGCCGTTGCTGCAGCGTGCTTTCCGCAGCGCGCTGTACTGGGCGCTGGAGGCGCGCGCGGTCGGCTTCAACGGCCACCCCGGTGTGATGAAGATCGGCGAGAAACTCGCCAAGCGGCACATCGCGAGCGCGATCAAGGACCCCGAACTGCGCGCGAAGCTCACCCCGGATTACACGATGGGGTGCAAGCGGGTCCTGGTCTCCAACGACTACTACCCGGCGCTGACCCGTGACAACGTCGAGGTGGTCACCGACGGCGTCGCCGAGGTCCGCGAGCGGTCCGTCGTGGACAGTGCGGGCGTCGAGCACGAGGTCGACGCGATCATCTACGGCACCGGCTTCCACGTCACCGACGCGTTCGACGACCTGGACATCATCGGCAGGGACGGCCGCAACCTGGGCAAGGAGTGGGGCGCCGAGGGCATGCGGACCCACATGGGCATCACCGTGTCCGGGTTCCCGAACCTGTTCTTCCTGCTCGGCCCGAACACCGGGCTGGGGCACAACTCCGTGGTGTTCATGATCGAGTCCCAGATCCGCTACATCGCGCAGATGCTCCGCGAGGTCGAAAGCCGTGGGGCGAAGGCGATCGACCCGCGCGCCGGTGCGCAGGAGCGGTTCAACGCCGACATCCAGCGCAAGCTGGCGAAGGGCATCTGGACGCAGGGCGGCTGCCAGAGCTGGTATCTCGACGCGAAGGGCGTCAACCGGACACTGTGGCCGGGATTCACCTGGAAGTACTGGCTCGAGACCCGCAAGGTGAAGACCGAGGACTTCGAACTGCTCGGCTGACAGGCGCCGGAGACCGGCCCGCCGCGAAATCGAGGGGAGATCGCGGCGGGCCGGCCTGCGGCTGGGGGAGGGGAAGGGTCAGGAGTTCAGCCTGCGGAGCCTGCTGATGAGGTCGACCGTGGACAGTCCGCACAGCTCCGCCATGCGTTCGAGCGCGGCCAGGTCGAAATGGACCTCGGACGAGACCGGGCCCGTTTCCGGCTGGCCCAGCCGATCCTCCGCCCAGCGGCGCAGCGGGCCCAGTTCCGGCTGGGCGTCGGCGATGACCTTGCGCAGGTCGACGCGCACCCGGCCGGGTTCGTCGGTGAACACGCGGCGATGGACTTTGGCCAGCAGATCCTGCGGGAGCTCGTCCATCGCGACGCACAACTCCACCAGCCGCACCACGGAACATTGCCGGGTGCCCAATTCGTAGGTCGCCAGTGTCTGCAAGGAGATGTCGCTTTGCAGACGCTGATTCAGCTCCTTGCGCGTCCAGCCGCGCTGGCGCCGGAGCTTGCGGAGCTCGTCTCCGAGCACCCGCTGGTAAGTCTCAGCGTCGATCAGCACACCTCGTCCCCTGCCCTGCCACCAGCTCGTTGCCCCGCGAGCCGTCTTCACAGGTATGTAAGTCCCGAGGTGGCCGCTCATTACGCGATTTCGGTGTCAGTTTTCGCGCCGACTTCGCGATTGAGCTGAATGGGCTAACGGAGATGAGCCGAACGGCCCTCAGTTGACGCAGGTGACGCCGTTGGCCGTGATCGTCTTGTCATCTGGCGGCGGCGCGGGGGACTCGGGCTGGGCGGCACCCTGAGCAGCGGTTTCCGTGGCGCCCTGTCCTGAGTAGTCGGTGCCGAGCAGCACCAGCACGTGCCCGGCCGACACCGTCTTGTCCTCTTCGACCGTCGGCTTGCCGCCGAGCGCGTCGGCGACGGTCTCGCCTGCCGGCTTCTGTCCCTTGGGGACACGGATGACCGTCGTCTTGCGAGCCGTGGAGTTCGCCGCGTCGCCGGAGGTGAACCCGTGCTCGGCGGTGAGCGACTGCAGGACGCTCGCGGCGAGCCCGCTCTTGCCGGTGCCGTTGCGGACGTCCACGGTGATCGCCTTGTTGTTCGCGTCCGGCTTGGACTGCTCCGAGGGCGCGGCCTGGCCGGTGGTGCCCTGGATGAACTCCTTGACCGCGCGCGGGTCCACCTGGATCGCCGAGCCGTCCTCGGGGGTCTTGAAGTCCATGTCGACCACCGGGATGGTCTTGAACTCCAGCTGCCCTCCGGTGAGGCCCTTCATCTGCTGCGCGAAGCCGATGATGTCCCAGCCCTGGTTCAGCACGACCGACTTCTTGACCGCCTCGGCCAGGTCGGACAGCTTGCCGGGGTCGGCGAGGGTGCCCGCCGAGATGACCTTCTTCGCCATCGAGGCCATGAACACCTGCTGGCGGACCACCCGGTCGAGGTCACCGCGCGGCAGCCCGTGCCGCTGCCGGACGAACTCGAGCGCCTCGACACCGGAGATGGTGTGCTCGCCCTTGGTGAAGTTCGCGCCGGAGAACTGGTCCTTGACGTCGTTGTTGAGGCAGACGTCGACGCCGCCGATGGCCTTCGTGATGTCGCTGAACCCGAGCAGGTTGACCGCGGCGTAGTTGTCGATATGCGAGCCGGTCAGCTTCTCGATGGTCTGGATCAGCGTCTTCGCGCCGGCCTGGTTGGCCTTCTGGTCGACTTCCTTGGGGTCGGTGACGCCCTGCTTCTGCAGTTCCTTGCGGGTGGAGGTCAGCGCGCGCGCGTACGCCGAGTTGATCTTGTGCTTGCCGTAGCCGCCGGGGATGT
This sequence comes from Amycolatopsis sp. NPDC059657, assembly GCF_042734395.1. Classification (NCBI taxonomy): domain Bacteria; kingdom Bacillati; phylum Actinomycetota; class Actinomycetes; order Pseudonocardiales; family Pseudonocardiaceae; genus Amycolatopsis; species Amycolatopsis sp. NPDC059657. The sequence continues at coordinate 5,067 of NZ_JBHWEB010000092.1, forward strand.
CCACGTAGGAGTCGCGCGGCATCGAGATGGCGACGGCCTTGCTGCCGTCGTTCGGGATGTGCACGAGGATCAGCGTGTCGGTGTTGAGCTCGCCGTCGGACTCGCCGGCGCGCAGCTCGTCGAGCACGTCCTGCGAAAGCGGGTTCCCCTGCGCGTCGGTGCGGCTGTCGAGGCCGACCAGGAGGATGTCGCGCGCGCCGTCGGCAGGCTTCTCACCCTCGGCGCCTTCGATGACGTCCTGCGTGGTGAGGCCGTTGACCAGGCCCTGCATCGCGGCCCACGCGTACCCGGTCACGCCCATGACCAGCAGCGAGATGACGCCGATCGCGATCTTCGGCCCGCGCTTGGACTTGCGGGGCGGGTCGTCCACCACGCGCCGCACCGGGCGGCGGTCCGGCGGCTCGGCCGCGGACGACCGCGCCGGGGTCCGGGCAGGCGGCTGCGGGCGGGGCCTGGGTTGCTGGCCGGGGCGGCGGGCAGGCGCGGGCCTGCCGCTCGCCGAGGCGCCGGTACCGCCGGCGGGCCTGCGTACGGGCACGCCGCCGGACTGCTCCTGCCACGGGCGGGAGGGACGACGGTCCCCTTGCCCATTCCGAGGCGGGTTGGTCACGGGCGGCTACTCCTTCGCGGTCGATAGGCCGACGGTCTTGGCGAACTTCTTGGTGAACGCTGTGTTGGTGGACGCATGGTGCAGTGCGTGGGTTGTCGTAGGTTGACACATCCCCCTCAAGGTGTGTTCCGCAACACCCACTTTGCGGATCATCACGGTCTGGTTGCGTATTTTGCCCTGTTCAGCACGCCCCAGAACATCGCCAGCACCGCGAAGGCCGCCGTGGCCCCGTGCAGCAGCGGCCCGACCAGGTCGTGGACGTCGCCGTCCGCCGCGGCCAGCAGCGACGGCGCGCAGGCCAGCCCGCAGATCAGCCAGGTGGTGGCCGCCGCGCTGGTGCCGATCCGGACAGTGTGCAGCAGGAACACCCCGAGCAGCAGATGGATGAGGCTCTGGATCGGGTCGAGCCGCAGCCCGAGCAGGCTGGCCTGCGCGGACACGCTGAGCGCGAACCCGAAGACGCCGAGCGTGGCGTAGACCAGCCCGACCACGACCGCGGACCTGGCGAGCAGCGCGGTGAGCCTGCCAGGCGGATCGGTCGGGCGCGGGGCTCGCGCGCGGCGGCCGTGCTGCTCGAACCACCAGAACACCAGCGCGGCGGGCCCGGCGACCAGCAGCAGCGCGAACAGTGTGCGCGGCTTGACCAGCCACTCCATCCGGCCAGGCAGGTAGACGATCGCGATCAGCAGCAGCATCGCGGCGAGGAACACCAGGTAGAGGCTCATCGGCGCCCGCAACGCGAGCCGCGTGGCACGCAGGATCTCCGGCCGCCGCCCGAGCCGGGCGAGTGGCCGGGCGAACAGGCCGAGCAGGCCGAACTGCGCGAGCCCGAGCAACAGGACCGCCCACGCGGGCGCGGCGAGCGCGGGTGGTGAGCCGGGGCTGCCCAGCAGCGTCAGCGGGCCGCCGTTCACCACGCCCGCGGTGACCAGCCCGCCGAGGCCGACGGCCACAGCACCGCCGAGCAGCAGCCGTGACGGCCTGGTCCTGGCGAAGGCGAGTTGCTGGGCGAGCAGCGCGAGGCCGAGCGCGGCCGCGTACCGGGGCAGCGGCGAGCCGAGCCAGCTCGCCGTCAGCTCGCCGAGAATCACCAAGCCCAGCAAGGAAAGCGTGGCCGCGCGCTGGTTCACCTTCAGCAGCGGCGGGGTCGCGATCACAGTCAGCAGGTAGACGCCGAGCAGCCACAGCGGATGCAGCGCGATGCGCAGCACGGTCGACGTCGTCCCGCGCGGAATGTCGAGCAGTTCCATGGCGAGCGGCAGCACCAGCGTGACCACGACGAAGATCAGCGCGGGCCGCAGCAGCCAGCTCGCGCGGTGGGCGAGGTACTCGCGATAACCGCCCGCCTTGCGCCAGCCCGCCGCGTTGGAATGGCCGCCCGCGAAGAAGAACAGCGGCGCGAGCTGGGCGAGCCAGGTGACCGGCCAGAGCCAGCCCTTCCCGACCCCGGCCCAGTGCGCGAGCGCCACGCTGGATTCGCCCACCACGATCAGCCCGATACTCGCGACCGCGAGCACGGACCAGCGGTCCACGCCTGTCTCCGGTGGCGGCAAAGGTGCGGGCCCGGTCCGTCGCGTGTGGAGCCAGCCACGCAGCCGGAGCACGAGCAGGCAGCCGATCACCGCGACCCCGGCGAGCATCGGCCCGATCGGGTCGCCGACCGGCGGGCCCCAGCGCTGGTGCCACGAGTTGACCACCAAGCCCGCCGAGTAGAGGGAGGCGACCACCTGACAGGTGCCCGGTGAGTTCATCGGGTTGATATGGCACATCGCGTGCATATCGGCCGAGAGCCGGTCGTCGAGCGCCTCACGGGCGTCCGGCGCCAGCGGATGGCCCTTGCTCGCGGAGTAGCGCAGCAGGTCGTAGCCCAGGTCGTGCGACTTGCACGCGGCCGAGTAGTCCCACTTGGTGTTGTCGTCGCCCCACGGCGTAGAGCAGCCACCGTCGACGTGCACCGCCCGTACGGTGCCGTCGCGCGCGGCGAGCGCGCCAGGGCGGATGCCGGTGTACGCGGTGAAGTCCGCGGGCAGCTTGGCCAGCGCGTCCGGGCGCGTCCCCGGATGCACGAGCGCGTCGATCGCGGCGCGCGCGGCCGCGACGTCCGGTGGCGGCGGGCCGGTGTCCGCGGGCGACGGCGCGCGGGAGGCGACGAAACCGAACCCGAAGACGACCAGTACGACCAGCAGCAACCAGCCCGACGTGGACAGCGGGCGCCGTAAGCGCGAGTGTTCGGTCGGATCAGTCACCCCACAAGGGTCCCAGCCCCGCCTCGCCGCCGACATGGGGATTACCCCCGGGTGTCCTGTGGCACTCCGCAGGACCCGACTGTGGTTTTCCGCAGGGTCCCCCTCGGCCGACCCGCGTGAACACCCCGTTCACAACCCTCGACGTCAGGAGCCCGGCGAAGCCGCGCCCTCCCGGGCCGGCTGAAGGAATGAACGCCCCGTTCACAACGCTGAGCGACGCAAACGCCCCGTTCATCCCGTCCTGCCTCGGTCCAAAATCACACAAAAGCGACAATATGGGACAAAAAGCGCAGGCTGAAAGGAACGAACGGGGCGTATGTGTCACTCGGCGACGCATAAGTGGCGTTTGTGCGCAGTCGACACGAGGCGGGTGACTTTGCTGGCGCCCTGACCTTCAAAGTGGCGTTCGCGCCGATCCGGGAGTCGGGGGTGGCGGGCTTCCCCTCGACTTGCCCCTTTGCGGGTGTCCCGATGGCCGGGAGTTGCCGTTCGGCGGGATATGCGCAGGTCAAGGCACTTTTGGTGGCGCGTGTGAGCGTGGGTGGGCGGCGGCGTCGACTCCAGGGGAACTTCACTGAGGTCTCGCTAGCGTGCTGGGCGGCGGAACCGGCTGGTCCGCCGATGGCTGGTTTGAGATGAAGGAAGCAAGGTTGTCCAAGGGATTCCAAGTGTCCACCCGATCATGAGCGGATAGCACCCGTCGGCGCTATGCACCGGGTGTAGACACTCGGTGTATAGTTGTCGGCATGTCCGTGAAACACGCGTTGCTGGGTTTGCTGGAGAGCAGGCCGAAGCATGGCTATGAGCTCAAGCGCACCTACGACGAGCACTTCGCGCCGGACAAGCCGCTGCATTATGGGCAGGTGTATTCGACGCTCGCCAGGCTGCTCAAGGGCGGCCTCGTGGAGGAGAGCGGCGTCGAGGCGGGTGACGGGCCCGAGCGGAAGCGGTACGCGATCACCGAGGCCGGGGTCGCGGACGTCGCGCAGTGGCTGGGGACGCCGGAGGAACCCGCCGCCTATCTCCAGAACACGCTGTACGCCAAGGTCGTGCTGGCGCTGCTGTCCGGGCGTGATCCCGCCGAGGTGCTCGACGTGCAGCGTGCGGCGCATCTGCGGACGATGCGGGAGCTGACCGGCCGCAAGAGCTCGGGTGATCTCGCCGACGAGCTGATCTGCGACCACGCGTTGTTCCATCTCGAAGCCGACCTGCGGTGGCTGGAGCTGACCGCCTCGCGGCTCGGTGAGCTGGCGGAGCGGGTGACATGAGGACCGATCTCGCCATCGGGATCCGGCTGGCGACCGGGCGGCACGCGCTCGGGCGGTCCCTCTTGGTGGCGGGCGATATCGGTTTGTGCGTCGCGGTGCTGCTGTACGCGGCGGGTGCCGTCGGGCCGCATCCGGCCAGGCTGATCGCGGTCGGGTCGGTCGCCGGGTTCCTGCTCGCGCCGCTGATCGTGTTCATCGCCAGCGTCGCCAAGCTCGGCGGACCGGAACGCGACCGCAGGCTCGCGACATTGCGGCTGCTCGGCGCGAGCGCGGTGCAGGTGCGGCGGGTGGCGGCGGCCGAGTCGCTGACCGGTGTGGTGGCGGGACTCGGGCTCGGGATCGGCTTGTTCGCGGCCGTCCGGGGGCTCGGCGCGCTGTCGTGGTCCGCGTTCGTGGCGCTGACCGGGATCGTGCCGGTGCTGGCCGCCGGTGCGGCGCTGGCCGGGACGCGGAGCACGGTCATCGAGCCGCTCGGCGTGGTGCGCGAGGCCGAGACGGCCGCGCGGCGGTTGCGCTGGCGGCTGGTGCCCGTGGGGCTCGGGCTCGCACTTCTCGCGATCGGCATGACGGCCACCGGCGAGACCGCGGACATGACGGCCTCGGCCGGCTTGGTTTCGATTCTGGCGTCGATCCCGGTTTTGCTGCCCTGGCTGGTCGAACGGGCGGTGAGCGGGCTGCGTGGCGGGCGTCCGTCGTGGCAGCTGGCGGTGCGGCGCCTCCAGGCGGACAGCGGCACGCCGAGCCGGGTCGCCGGCGGGGTCGCGGTGCTGCTGGCGGCCGCGGTCGGCGCGCGGACGGTGCTGCGGTCCGTGCCGCCGGTGCCGCTGCTCGGCGAAGGTATCTATTTGATGTCGGGTTTCACGCTGCTCGTGGCAGGCGCGAGCCTGCTCGTGCTGGTCGTGCAGCAGCTGAGCGAGCGCAGGCGCGCGGTGGCCGCGCTGGCGGCGAGCGGTGTGCCGTGGGGTGTGATCGGGCGTTCGCTGCTGTGGCAGAACCTGATTCCGATCGGTTTCGGCGTACTGGTGGCGGATCTCGCAGGTACCGGGCTCGCCGCGACGATTCTGCGCATGGTCGGCGCGCGGATTTCTTTCGACTGGGTATTCACGCTCATTGTCAGCGCGCTGGCCGTGGTGATGGTCATGGCCGTCACCTTGTCGGCCATTCCGATAGTGCGTGCGGGCGCGCACAGCGACGCTTTACGCGAAGAATAATAGTCTCTCGAATTGTTCATTGGGGTGAACTCTATGGTTTTCACGGTCTCAGCGAAAGGGCTGAGTAAAAGCTACGGGCGAAAACAAGTACTCGACAAGCTCGATTTCGAGGTGGGCAAAGGTGTCACCGGGCTGCTCGGCCCGAACGGTGCCGGAAAGACGACATTGCTGCGGTGCCTGGCCACCGCGCTCAAGCCGGATGGCGGATATATCGAGGCATTCGGGCTCGACCCGAGTGACCGGTCACAACGGACCGAGCTGCGGCGCCGCCTTGGCTACCTGCCGCAGGACCCTGGTTTGTACGGGCATTTCACGGTCACGCAAATGGTCGACTACATCGCGATCTTGAAAGAGATCACCGGCAGGCGCCGTCGCGCGGAAGAAGTCCGGCGGGTGCTTGCGGAGGTGGATTTGACGGAGCAGGCGCCGGTCAAGGTCAAAAAGCTTTCCGGGGGCATGCGGCAGCGGCTCGGTATCGCCGCCGCGCTCGTCGGTGACCCGGGCTTCCTGATACTCGACGAACCGACCGTCGGCCTGGATCCCGTGCAGCGCATGAGGTTCCGGTCACTGGTCAGCAGACTCGGCGAGTCCAAGGTGGTGCTGCTGTCCACCCATCAGACCGAGGACGTCGCCGCGGTGTGCGAGCGCGTGCTCGTGTTCAGCGCCGGGAAGATCATCTTCGACGGTGACACCGATGGGCTCGGCCCGACCGTCGAACACGGCTACCTGCGGCTGCTCGCATGAGCCGGACCTTTGGGGCACTGGTGCTCTTCGAATCCCGGCGCCAGTTGCGAAACCCGGTACTCCTGCTGCTCGCCGCCGTCACACTGGCCGCGCGCACGGCGGCCGGCTGGCGGCTCATGCCGAACTGGTCACTCGCCACAGTGGACACCGCGACCGCGCTCCTCATCCTGGGCGCCGGCGCGATGCTGGCTGCGAACCTGGCGGCCCTGCGTGACAGCCGTGGCGCGTTCGCCGAATTGCTCGCGCCGCTGCCGAGCAGGCCGAAGGTGCGGACGCTGGCCGTGCTCGCCGCCGCGACCTCGGTGTCGGTGCTCGTCGCGGTCGTGGTCACCGGGCTGCATTTCGCGTCGCTGGTCTGGGGCAGTGTGCCGGTCGGCCGGTTCGACGTGACCGAGCTGATCACCGGCGTGGCCATGGTCGCGCTGCTGACCGCGATGGGCGTCGCGCTGGCCAGGTGGGTTCCGGTGCTCATCGCGGCGCCGCTCGCCGCGCTCGTGCTGACCTGGGCGATGTTCCAGTTCCCCGGCTCCTGGCTGCTGCCGGTGGTGCCGGACCTCAAGATCGTCATCGACTCGACCAGGCCGCCACTGTGGCATCTGCTCTACGTCGCGGGATTGTTCCTCGCGGTCGCGGCGGTGGCGCTGCTGCGGCACGGGCCGAGGCCGGGGTTCGTGGTCGCCGCGGGCACCGCGTTAGCCGTGTTGGGCGGTGTGCTGACGTTGGGTTCGCCGGAAGCGGCTTCGCCGTCGGCGACCGCGGATCGGACCGCGCCGCGCGGGCCGGTGACCGCTGGCGCCGACCATTGCCTGGCGCACAACGGAATCCGGTACTGCTCGTTCCCGTCCTTCGCGGCGTGGATTCCTTTGTGGCAGCAAGCGATCGAGCCTGTCGTACAGGCGGCGCCGCCGGCGGTGCGGGAACGGGCACCCGAGATCGTGCAGCGGGTCACCATCGGCACGCTGGGCAAGCCGTCGGCGATCATGCCGCCCGTCACGTGGGGCCGCAACGGCGGCGAGGTCGAGTCGCGGCGGTCGCTCGCCGCGCAGATGGCCGGTGTGCTCGCCGGTTTTCAGTCGCGGGTCGGCTTGCTGGAGTCGATGGACGGCTGTGACGCGCGGGATCGGTCGCGCACGGTCATCGCGCTCTGGCTGACCGGTCAAGTGGAGAAAGCCGTTGTACCGCAACGGGTTTACGGACGACCCGACTCTGACATGGGCGCGATCGACTACGGGGAAACCGAACTCCGGTACGCGGCGCGGCTGCTGGCGGACCCGGACGCGAGACAACGGATCTGGTCGAACTGGGACGTGCTCGTCGATCCGTCGACCACGATCGCGAAAGCCTTGCCGCTACTGGGTTTGCCCCAGACCGAGCCCATCGAACCCCCGCGAGGTGTGCCATGTCGGTGACGACCTTCGCGCGGGCGACGGGCTGCCTGGTCAAGCCGGTCAGCCGCGCTGTCGACTGGGTTCCGTTCGCCGTCGCGGTACCGGCGATCCTCGCGCTGGCACTCGTGACCGAGGCCGAGCCGGTCACCTTGGCCGCGACGGTCCGCCTGGGCGCGTTGCTGCTGGGGGCGGCGGCCGGATTCGCCATGGTGGACCCGGTCGCGGTCGTGACGCCGGTGCCCCGCTGGGTGAGGCAATGGCTGCGCACCACGCTCGCCTTCGCGGCGGCGGCCGTCGCGTGGTGTGTGGTGTTCGCGGTGCTCGCCTTCCGGGCGGTGCCTGGCGTCGACACCGGTTTCGGTGGGTACGCGCTGGAGGCGGCGGTCTGCGTGAGCGCGGGACTGGCGTGCACCGCCGTGGTCGCGACCCGGCGCGCCGACCGGATGACAGGTGCGGTCGGCGCCGCCGTCCTGCTGGCGGTGGCGGCGAGCACCCTCTTCTACGAGGGCCGCGTCTGGCCACTGCCGGAAGAACCGGAGTGGGCAGCCGTCCACCAGGCTTGGCTGTTCGCTTTCCCAGTCCCGTTAACAATCTTGACCCTCGCGAACGGGTGGGCCGAACGGGTGACGGCCTCGGCCTGAACCGGCAAAAGCGGCAGATCTTGTCGGTGTCGTCCGGCATGATGGCTGTTCATCACCGTGTTGAGAGGGCGGCGCGGTGAATACGGGGCGGGGGAGCCACCGTGGAGCACAACCCGATCGCCTTCGGCCAGGCGCTGCGCGCGTCCAGGCTGAGGGCTGGGCTGACCCAGCGCAAGCTGGCGGAACAGGCGGGCGTCAGCCTGCGCACGATCAGGCATATCGAGCAGGGACAGGTCGAGCGGCCGAGACAGGACTCCATCCGGCGGCTCGCCGCCGCGCTGGAAAGCCGTGGCGAGTCACCGTGGACCGGAGCGGACGGCGCGCTCCGGATCGGCGTGCTCGGGCCGCTCGAAGTCGCCAGAGGCGAGAGCGCGGTCCCGCTGGGGCCGCTCAAGCAGCGAAGCCTGTTCGCGGTGCTGGCGTTGCAGCCGAACGAGGTGGTCTCCCGCGAGGAGATCATCGACGTGCTGTGGGGAGACAGGCCGCCCGCCAGCTGCCTGAATCTGGTCCACACCTACGTTTCCGGGCTGCGCAAGCTGGTCGAGCCGAGCCGCGCGCGCGAGTCCGGCGCGGTGATCTCGTTGGTGAGCGGGGGATATCGGCTCACCGCCGACCCCGGCGAGCTCGACCTGACCCGGTTCGACGAGCTCGTCGGGCAGGCGCGCCGCGCGCCGCACGGCGAGGCGCGCAAGGAGCTGTTCGAGCAGGCACTCGATCTCTGGCGCGGGCCCGTGCTCGCCGACCTGCCGCCGAACGTGCGGCAGCATCCGGTGGCGGTCGCGCTGGCCGGGCGCCGGGTCACGGCCACGCTCGCGTACGCCGACACGGCGCTCGCCGTCGACGGCGCGGAGGACGCCATCGACCGCCTGCGCCTGGTCGCGCATCACGAGCCGTTGCACGAAGGTCTGCACGGCAGGCTGATGCTCGCGCTCGCCGCCGCCGGGCAGCAGGCCGCCGCGCTGCGGGTGTTCGCCGACATCCGACAGCGGCTCGGCGAGGAGCTGGGAATCCAGCCTGGCAAGGACATCCGGCTCGCGCACGGCAAGGTGGTGGAGGGCGAGCCGGTCCACCACGAGAACCGCCCGGCGCAGCTGCCCGCCGAGGCGGCCGGGTTCGTCGGGCGTGGCGAGCAGGTGCGGTCGCTCAACGCCGCGGGTGCCAGGATCGTGGTCATCACCGGCACCGCGGGCGTCGGCAAGACGGCGCTCGCCGTGCACTGGGCACACCGGCTGCGCGCGCGGTTCCCCGACGGTCAGCTGTACCTCAACCTGCGCGGGTACGCCGCAGGCCAGCCGGTGCGGCCGCTCGAGGCGTTGAGCCGGTTCCTGCGCGCGCTCGGTGTCTCGCCGGATCGGATCCCGGTCGACGAGGACGAGGCCGCCGCGTTGTTCCGCACCACGGTGGCCGATCGCCGGGTGCTGGTGGTGCTGGACAACGCCGTCGACGTGGCGCAGGCGCGGCCGCTGCTGCCCGCCGCCGAGGGCTGCCTGACGATCATCACCAGCCGGGACACGCTGGCCGGGCTGAGCGCTGCCGAGGACGCGCACCGCCTGCCGCTCGACGTGCTCGCGCCCGAGGACGCGCGGCTGCTGCTCACCAAGATGGTCGGCGACGCCGAACCGGCCGAGGTCGCCGAGCTGGCCAGGATCTCCGCGTACCTGCCACTGGCGCTGCGGGTCGCGGGCGCGAACATCGCGTCGGCTCCGCACGGGACCGTCGCCGGATACCTCGCCGAGCGCCCCCACCCCGTCGACGGCGATGTCCGCTCGGCCGTGCACGAGGCGTTCGACCGGTCGTACAACTGCCTGGACCCGGTGGCACAACGACTGTTCCGGCTGCTCGGTTTCGTGCCGGGCCCGGACTTCACGGCCGAGGCCGCGGCGGCGCTCGGCGGCGACAGCGTGCCGAAGACGCGGGAGCTGCTCGGCACACTCGGCGCTGCCGGGCTCGTCCACGAGCATGTGCCTGGCCGGTTCCAGTTCCATGACCTGCTGCGGGAGTACGCGATCTCGTTGCCGTCCGGCGACGAGCCGCCCGCCGCGGTCGAGCGGCTCTTCGCGTTCTACCTGCATCGAGCCGACGGCGCGACGCGGCTGCTCTATCCACACGTGCTGCGTTTGCCGGTGCCTCAAGGGAAAGAGCCCCAAGAAAAAGAGCACTGGCCGCCGAACGAGACCGACGCGGTCGGCTGGCTCGACGCCGAGCGGGCGAACCTGTTCGCGGCCGCGGCGCAGGCGGTCGAGTACGGCGTGCCGTCCTACGCCTGGCGCATCACCGACGCGTTGCGCGGATACCTGTGGACGCGTGGCTACAGCGCCGAGGGCGTCGCCGCCTGTCAGGAAGGCCTGCGTGCCGCGCAGCGGGAAGACGACCTCGCCGCCGAGGGCTCGATGCGCAACATCCTCGGGCTGATCCGGTACAACCTCAGCGACCATCCGGCGGCGATCGAGTGCCACACCAGCGCGCTCGCGCTGGCGAGGCGCCTCGGCGACCGGCTCGCCGAGGCGGCCGCGCTGCACAACCTCGGCCGGGTGTACGCGCAGACCGGGCATCACGCGGACGAGTCCGCGCACTACGAGGAAGCGCTGGAGATCAACCGGAAAGCCGGAAATCTCCACGGCGAGGCCAGCGCGCTGAACTACGTCGGCGTCGCCGCGCTCGCGCTGGGCCAGATCGCCAAGGCCGTCGAGTGCTCCACCGCCGCGCTCGAACTCAGCAGGGAACTCGGCGATCCCGATCTCGAGGCGCGCTCGATGCACAACCTCGGGCTCACCCATTGGTCGCGTGGTGAGCTGGACGAGGCCATCGAGTCGTTCTCCGAGTGCCTGAGAATCGTTCGCTTGATCGGAAATCGGCACGGCGAGGCGCCCGCGCTGGTCTGCCTCGCCGAGGCGCACTGCGAAGCGGGCCGGTACGCCGAGGCCGAAGTGCGGGCGAGGATGGCCATCGCGCAGGCACGCGCGTCCGGCGAGCGGCGGCATGAGGTCGGCGGGCTGGACATCGTCGCGAGCGTGTACCTGCGCACCGGGCATCACGAGGCCGCGGCCCGCTACTACCGGAAAGCCTTGGCGCTGGCGAAGGAGATCGGGTTCAGTTTCGGCGAGATGTCCGTGTTGATCGGGCTGTCCGTTGTGGACCGAGAGTCCGGAAGGGCGGATTCGGCCGTTCAGGATTGTGAACGGGTACTGGGGTTGGTACGCCAATCGGGTTCACATGTGCTGGAAGCGAAGGTGCTGATCGAGCTGGCGCACGCACGGCTGGCGCTCGGCGAACTCGGGCAGGCGCGTGCGCGGGCTGGTGAAGCGCTGGTTTTCGCGCGGAACCGGGGCCAATACCGCGATCAGGCGCGGGCGCTGATGGTGCTCGGGCTCATCCGGGAGGCCGCGGGTGAACAAGAAGGGGCGGCCGAGGCGTGGAAAGCGGCGCTCGCGCTGTTCAGCAAGCTGAGCCTGCCGGAGGTGGACGACGTGACGGCGCTGCTGGACCGGCTCAGTGGTGATGCTTAGGCGTGACGGGGGCTGACCGGCCTTTCTCCGCGTACTCGACGCGGTTGCGGCCGCCCTCCTTCGCGCGGTAGACGGCGCCGTCGGCCGACTGCAGCAGTTCGTCGAGCGTCGAGCCGTCCTTGGGAAAGAGCGCTACCCCGATGGAGGTCGTGCGGCCGGTGATGGTCGCCTTGCCGCCGTGGTTGTCCGTGGTGACCACGCGTAGACCGGCGATCGCGGTGAGTACACGGTCCGCTGCGGCCTTGGCCGCTTCTTCCGCGATATCCGGGAGTAGTACAAGGAATTCCTCGCCACCGAACCGGCCGACCACATCACTCGGTCTAGTGACTTCGCCCAGAGTTTGTGCCACGTTCCGTAGAACATCGTCACCGGCCGGGTGACCGTAAGTGTCGTTGATCCACTTGAAGTGGTCTAGATCGATCATGAGCACCGCGAGCTTCGCTTCCGATTTGGCCGCTCGGGTGAGTGCGCGTTCCGCCGATTCGGACCAGCCCCTGACGTTGAAAACGCCCGTTTTGGCGTCCGTGCGTGCCTCCGACTGCAGCTGATTGATCTCGGCGAGCCGGTTGCCGACGACACTGATGAGGACGAGGATGACGATCGCCGGCGGAATGTTGACGATCAATACCGTTGTTATGGTTCCCAGGCCAATGGTGGAGGCGTCGAGCAGATTGTCTGCTTTGCTGCCGAGGATGTTCCGCAGCGTCGGCGCGGTCGTGCCGTCGACGGCCAGCAGCGCGCCGATCATGACGGCTTGCAGGGCGGCGTAAGCGAAACCCGCCAGTAGGAGTAGTCCGAAGACAGCCCACGAACTGGACTGGTCCAGTCGCCCCAGGTTGTCGCTCGAAAGCCAGAGGAAGACCCGCTGGGCGAGCAATGCCGCGGCCGCGTGCGTGAAAGTCGTGAACACGAACTTGTGCGGCGGCCGCCGTGAGTTGAACCAGCGCTGCACGCGGATGATGAGAATGAGCAGCAGTGTCAGCTGAATGGGCAGCAGCAAAGCCGCCGGAAGAATCCAGATACCGCCGAGATCGATGTGGACGGCCGTTGTCCGGTTACGCCGTCGCTCTTCCTGACGACGCGTCAGCTGAATGTGCAAAGTCGCGCAGGCGGCCAATGCGGAAACGCGAAGCCAATCTATTCCGGTGATCGGACCGGCCGTGAAAGTGCCCCACGCGAGAAACGCGATGACAATTATTTCCCAGCTCAGCAGAAATGCGATCATGGGTCGCGGTTTTGTCCACAGATCCCATTTGCGGACCGATTTCCAGGTCAGTCCGCGCAGTTGTTCGATTATCCGGCCGCGCCGTCCGTGCGGATGGGCGGTCGGTGAGGCCGCCGAACCTGGTGGGACATTCACCGAGGTGGCCGGGCCGGGCGCGGCCTGTGACGGGGTGGCGCTGAACGTACCGCGCTGTTCGCCGTGCGAACTTCCGATCATGGCCCACCTCCTCCCGACAGGCGCGCCAGCGGTTGTGTGTCGGTTCCCGCTGTGGTCCTGTTATTAATCATCGGTATCATCCCATCCAACAAGTTCTCGCCGCCGGACCCCAGCGGGAGAACAGAATTGATCAGATGTCCACTCGTGAACCCCCATCGCGAGGAGGTGAGTTTCGTGTCCGATCGTGAAGCCTGATAGGTATGGGTTGTTGTCGCTGCCGTTTTGCCGTCGGGAGGTGAGTTTCGATGATGGACCGCGAGGCGTGAGGTTTGAAGACTTTGCAGGACGGGAAGAGGGCTTTTGGTCACTGGGAGGTGAACGAACGTGTCGGATCGTGAGGCGTGAGCATCCGCTTGAGCATCGTTGTGAGTATTGACCGGAGCAGCCAAGGTGTGCACTACCCGAGAGGTGGCATCAATGCGTGACCGTGAAGCGTGAGCGGCGAAGTGATCCATGTGTCAGCCTTCGGACTCGGCGATGACCGAGCGCCGGACCTTCGCCCAGGACAGTGCGGTCGGGATCGCGACGATCATGCCGACGAGACCGGCCAGCGCTATCGCGTTGGCGGCGGAGCCGATCAGCTGGGCGACAGCACCACCCAAGGCGACACCCAACCCCTGCACCACCCGAAGTCCGGTCCGGTAGAGCCCTCCGGCGCTGCCTCGGAGCTCGTTCGGCACCCAGGTCGAGAAGGTTGCCGTGACGGTGATGATGTAAGCGCCGGTCGCGCCGGCGAGCGCGAGCAGAGCCAGCGCGAGGCCCAGGTTCGGCTTGACGAAGAAGAGGGCGAGCAGCGCGAGCGAGCTCGCGGCGAGCACTCCCAGTATCCGCAGCCGGGTCTGCGCGGACGCGTAATGGGACAGCAGGAAGGCCCCGACGACGAAGCCGAGCGGATCGGCGGCGAGCAGCCAGCCGACGGCCGAGGGATGTTCGCCCAGCTGGTGCGCCAGCGGCGCGGCGAGTCCCTCCGGCACCACGGCCAACCCCACCAGCCAGGACAGTGCCAGCAGTACGCGCAGCCGAGGCTGGCCGAATACCCATTTCGTGGCGCCGAACCAGGTCGTGTGCTTGCCGCCTGCCGCCGGCCGGTGCTCCACCCATAGCCAGACCACCAGGCCGGCGACGGCGAAGGTGACAGAGTCGATGGCCAATGCCCACGACGTTCCGACCAGCGAGACGAGTAGCCCGCCGCCCGCGAGACCGAGCAACATGACGGTGTTGTTGGTGATGCCCCGGAAATCCTGGCTGCGGAGATAGAGCTCGTCGTCGGTGAAGACCTCACGGGTGACGGCGTTCTGCGCCGCGTTGGCGGGCGAACCGGCCAGCTGGACGCCGACGAGCAGCGCGCACAGCGCGCCGATCGGCATGCCGGGGATCGCCATCAGGCCGACGAGCACGCACTGCGTGGCGGAGGCGACCGCCAGCACGGTACGGCGGGGGTAGCGGTCCGCGAGGTGGGAGAGGCCAAGGCCACCGGCGAGTGCGGGGAGGAACGTGAGCGCGTAGACCGCGGCCGCCCAGAGCGCGGAGCCGGTGCGGGAGTAGACCAGGATCGCCAGCGCGACCTTGGCGAGCTGGTCACCCGCGGAGGACAGTGCTTCGGCGAACCAGAGCGCGCGGTACTCGACGTTCTTCAGGGGTGCACTTAATCGACCTTTGGCGTTCGCCTTCACCGTTGAACCACTTCCCCCCGATCGAGTGAACGTGTCGCGCGCTGCATTCTGTCGGTTGCGGGCTGAAACCTGGTAGCGCGGTCGCCGCAAACGACCCCCAGTCAACGTTCAGTATGCCGCCGACTACGCGCAGGCGAACAGTCGACCTCCACTGGAATGGACTAATCGATGCATGCCGCTACGCCGGGTGATCGATGACAGATCGTGTCCGCTGATCTGTCCGGAGGTATCACCCGACTGATCAAGCGTTACTCGCTTGGCGCAGTCAGGCCACCGTTCGTCGTCAACCGGGGTTCGGTGGGCTTCCCAGCACCGAACACTGGAGACAAGGGCTGGAGCAGGTGGGGAGAACGACATGACTGGATTGCTCGACGGCAAAGCGGTGGTGGTCACCGGCGGTGGTCGCGGACTCGGGGAGGCGTTCGCCGTGCACATCGCGCGGGCGGGCGGCGCGGTGATCGTCAACGACATCGACGGGAACCTGGCGGACCGCACGGCGGCCGTCATCCGTGACTTCGGCGGCGTCGCGGTCGCCAGCGGGCACAGCGTGGCCGACCCGGCGCAGGCCCAGGAGATCGTGGAACTCTGTGTCAAGGAGTTCGGCGCGATCGACGGGCTGGTCAACAACGCGGGGCTCAACTACGAGGCGATGCCGTGGGAGGACGACGCCGCCCAGGCGCGCGAGCTGATCGAGGTCAACGTGCTCGGGGTGATGTACACCGGGATGGCCGCGGTCAAGGCGATGATGGCCGGTGGCGGCGGTTCGATCGTCAACATCTCGTCCGGCGCCTCGCTCGGGCAGCGCAAGCTCGGCGTCTACGCCGCGAGCAAGGGCGCGGTGGCGTCGCTGACGTACTCGTGGGCGCTGGATCTGGAGGACGCCGGTATCCGCGTCAACGCGGTCTGCCCGCTCGCGCACACGCGGATGGTGTGGAAGTCGGAGCGCTCGCTGCGGGCCTGCCCACCGGACCGGACACCGGCGCGGATCGCGCCGGTCGTGTCGTTCCTGCTCGGCCCCGGCTCGGAGGGCATCACCGGGCAGATGATCCGCTGCAACGGCCCGCAGCTGCACGTGATGGGCCAGCCGTTCCTGAAGTCCCCGATCCTCGAGCGCGACTACTGGGACACCGACACCGTGCAGCGTGCCTTCGACGAGGTCTTCAGCGCGCACCTGGAGAACTACGGCCTCGAGAAGCGCGTCCCGCCCCGCCTGCGCAAGTGGACCGACACCACGCGCAGCGCCTGAGCGCTGGAGCGGGCTTGATCCGAGGGGGGATCAAGCCCGCTCCAGCTGGTACTACTCGGGCTTGGCCGCGGTGTAGAGCGTGTCGATGTTCGGGCCGTAGCGCTCGTTGATCACCCGGCGCTTGAGTTTGAGCGTCGGGGTGAGCTCACCGGACTCGGGCGTCCATGACTTCGGGATCACCTCGTAGCGCTTGATCTGCTCGATGCGCGCGAGCCTGCTGTTGGCGGACTCCACGGCTTTGTCGAGTTCTTCGATGATGCGGGGATGATCGGCCAGCGACGAGCCTTCCGGCACCTCGATCCCGTTGGCGGCGGCCCAGCCGGGCGCGATCTCCTCGTCGAGCACCACCAGCGCGGTGACGTACGGGCGGTCGTCGCCGATCGCGACCGCCTGCCCGATCAGCGCGTGCTCCTTGAGCATGCCCTCGATCTTGGTCGGCGCGATGTTCTTGCCGCTCGAGGTGATGATCAGTTCCTTCTTGCGGTCGGTGATGAAGACGAAGCCGTCGTCGTCGATCACGCCGATGTCGCCGGTGGCGAGCCAGCCGTCGGCGTCGGTGTCCGGCTTGATCGTGCCGTCCTCCTGCAGGTAGCCGAGGAACACGATCGGGCCGCGGACCAGCAGCTCGCCGTCCTCGGCGACCTTCACCTCGACCCCGGAGATCGGCTTGCCGACACTTCCGGCCTTGAACGAGGTCGCCGTGTTCGAGGTCGCGGCACCGGTCGTCTCGGACAGGCCCCAGACCTCGCAGATCTCGATGCCGAGCCCGGCGATGAAGTAGAGCACCTCGACCGGCAGCGCGGCGGCGCCGCTGGACGCGACCAGGATCTTGTCGAGGCCGAGCAGCGAGCGGATGGGCGCGAGCGCGGCGGCGTCGGTCTGGGCGATCCGCTCGGCCAGCTCGGCGGGGAGCTCCTTGCCCTCGCTGCGGAGCTTGTAGCCCTCCTGTAACAGCTTGTTCGCGCCGAGCAGCGCTTCGCGCCGGTCCTCGGGCGCCATGCCGAGCATGTTCTTCAAGCCCGCGACCATTTTCTCCCACACGCGCGGCACGCCGAAGAAGCCCTGCGGGTGCACCTTGCCGAGCGCGCCGACGATCTCGGTCGGGTTGGCGAGGGTGTGCACGTGGCCCGCGAACACGATCGGCAGGTAGATCGACAGTTCGCGCTCGGCGATGTGCGCCAGCGGCAGGTACCCGATGCTGGTGGTGTGCATGGGCGCGTCGTGCAGCTCCCACACCGCGTACGCCTGGTGGATCACGTTGTGGTGGGAGAGCACGACACCCTTGGGGTCGCCGGTGGTGCCCGAGGTGTAGATCATCGACAGCGGGTCGTCCGGCTTGATGCCCGCCCACGACTCCTCGAACTCGTACGGGTCGGACTCGTGCAGCTCGGTGCCGCGCTCGATCAGGGTGTCCAGGCTCAGGAAGCGGTCGTCGTCGGCGGGCACGGCGTCGGCGTCCATCACGACGACGTGGCGCAGCGCGGGGAGTTCCTCGAGCACCTTGGACCAGCGGTCGAGCTCGTTGGCGCCGCCGATCACCACCACGGGCGCGGCACTGTGCCTGGCGACGTAGCTGATCTGCTCGGGGCTGAGCGTGCTGTACGCGGTGCACGGGATCGCGGCCAGGTGCGCGGCGGCGAGGTCGATCGCGATGTGGTCGGGGCTGCCCGGCGCCATGATGAGCATCCGGTCGCGTGCCTTGAGCCCGAGTGACGCGAGACCACGCGAAAGCACTGCGATCCGGTTACGGAACTCGGACCAGGTGAGCGCCGGCTGGCCCTCGGCGTCGAGCGAGGTGACGGCCGGGAGGTCGCCGAACTGGCTCGCGTTGCGCTGCAACAGCTTGGGGATGGTCTGGCCTTCGGTCTTTTCTGCGGCGGTGGTCAACGCTGGCCTCCTGAGGATCCTGCCTGGATTCGGCCACCTTAAGTGGTTTCCAGCGCCGACGATAGAGAATCCCGGCCAGTCGGTATGTCTGCGAAAGACCCACTTACCAGGACTTAAGCCGGTCAGCAGCCGACCATCGGGGTGATCTTGCGCTCCGACTTCCGGGGGTTGTGCTCAGCATTAGCATGAATCGTGCTTACCGAGTACCGCCACTTCGTGAGGGCCGAAACAGAGCTGCTCGCCGAGTTCCTCGCCGGTGAGGACTGGCCGTTCCACAGCACCGGGTCACCCGAGCGTGAGCTGGTCCGCCGCCACGTCGCCGAAGGGCACTACGACAGCGACTCGGTCCGCACCTTCTGGATCATGATCGAGGGCAAGCGGGCCGGGGTGATCCGCCTGTTCGACATCGACGACGGCACGCCGCTGTTCGACCTGCGCATCGCGCGCGCCTACCGCGGCCTCGGCGTCGGGCGGCACGCCGTCCGCTGGCTGACGAAGTACCTTTTCACGGCTTTGCCAGCCATCTCGCGCATCGAAGGCACCACACGGCAGGACAACCACGCGATGCGCCGGGTGTTCCGGCTGTGCGGGTACACCAAGGAAGCGCACTACCGCGAGGCCTGGCCCGGCTGCGACGGGATCCTGTACGACGGGGTCGGGTACGCGATCTTGCGGCGCGACTGGGCGACGGGCACGTTGACGATCCCCGAGTGGGACGACGAACATGCGGGGCTATGAGCGCCGCCGATCTTGATGCCCGTGACCCGCTGGCCGGTATCCGTGCCGAGTTCGACCTCGACCCCGCAGTGTCCTATCTGGACGGAAACTCGCTCGGCGCACCGCCTCGCCGGGTCGCCGACCGGCTGGACGAGGTCATCCGCAAGCAGTGGGCAGGCAGGCTGATCCAGGCATGGGAAGACGGCTGGTGGGACGCGCCGGAACGTATCGGTGACCGGATCGGCCCGCTGATCGGGGCGGCCGCCGGGCAGACGGTGGTGTGCGACTCCACGTCGATCAACCTCTTCAAGGCGTTGGCGGCGGCCGTCCGGCTGCGGCCGGGGCGTGACGAGATCCTGGTGGACGCCGGCACTTTTCCCTCAGACAGGTACATCGCGGACGGGCTGGCTCGCTTCACCGGGCATTTTCTCAGGCGGGTCTCGCCCGAGGAAATGTCTGTGGTGGCGTCGGAACGGACCGCGGCGGCGGTGGTCAACCACGTCGACTACGTGACCGGGCGGCTGCACGACATGCCCTCGATCACGGCAGGTCTGCACGCCTCGGGTGCGCTGGCGGTGTGGGATCTGTGCCATAGCGTCGGTGCGTTGCCGATCCAGCTCGATGCCTGTGGCGTCGACTTCGCGGTCGGGTGCACGTACAAGTTCCTCAACGGCGGGCCTGGCGCGCCCGCTTTCCTTTACGTGGCAAGGAAATGGCTGGACCGGTTCGAGCATCCGCTGACCGGGTGGGCCGGGCATCGCGAGCCGTTCGCGATGTCGTCGGAGTACTCGGGCAGTTCCGGCATCGGCAGGGCGCGTGCCGGGACGCCGGACATTCTGGCCATGTCCGCTGTGGACGCCGCGCTGGACATCTGGGACCTCGTGTCCATTGAGGACGTCCGGGCGAAGGGGCTCGCGCTGGGCGACTTCTTCTTCTCGTGCTTGGACTCGCGGCTGCCGGAGGCGGAGGTCTTCACGCCTCGGGACCACGCACGCGGTCACCACGTTTCGGTCGCGGGGACGGCCTCGCAGATGAAGGCTTTGGTCGCGCAGGGCATCATCGGCGACTTCCGGCCGCCGAACGTCCTGCGCTTCGGGCTGGCGCCGCTGTACACGAGGTACGCCGACATCGAGCGTGCGGTTCAAGGGCTCGTGAGTGGTATGGCCGGTTAGAACCGGCTGTACCACTCACGACCCCCTTCGACCAGCGCAATCCCAACCCGCCCCTTGCGCCTGGGGAGTCGGCTCGCGTACCTGAAGAGTCGGCAGCGTCCCGACTTGTCAGGTACGCGTGCCGACTCCCCAGGTACTCGTGCCGACCGGTCAGGTACGCCTGCCGACCCCTCACGAGCCCTGGATGTGACCCACCACCATAGGTTCGCGGCGAACTATGGGTGTTGATCACATACCCGGCCGGGGCGTGCGGACTTAACGTTCTGCGGCATGACGGACTTGGCCGGGAAGACGGCGCTGGTGACCGGCGCGGGCAGCGGGATCGGCGCGGCCTGCGCGCGGGCGCTCGCCGAGGCGGGTGCCAAGGTGCACGTCGTCGACCGGAATCCGGAGACGGCGTTCGCGGTCGCCGCCGAGATCGGCGGGACCGAGCATGTCGTCGACCTCGGCGACGCCAAGGCCATCGAAACCTTGCCGGCGCAGATCGACGTGCTGGTCAACAACGCCGGCCTGCAGGAGGTCGCGCCGATCCACGAGTTCGACCCGGCCAGGTTCGACCTCATGCAGCGCGTGATGGTGACCGCGCCGTTCCTGCTGATCAGGCGGTTCCTGCCGCAGATGTACACGCGGCGGTGGGGACGCGTGATCAACATTTCGAGTGTGCACGGCCTGCGCGCGAGCCCGTACAAGGTCGCCTACGTGACCGCGAAGCACGCGCTCGAAGGACTGAGCAAGGTCACCGCGCTCGAAGGCGCCGAATACGGCGTGACCAGCAACTGTGTCTGCCCCGGCTATGTGCGCACGCCGTTGGTCGAGGGTCAGGTCGCCGCGCAGGCCAGCGCGCACGGCATCAGCGACGCCGAGGTCGTCGACCAGGTGCTGCTGCGGCGCATGGCCGTCAAGCGGCTCATCGAACCGGACGAGGTCGCGGCCCTCGTGCGGTGGCTCTGCCTGCCCGCCGCGAACAGCTTGACCGGCGCTTCGCTGTCGGTCGACGGGGGTTGGACCGCTCAATGACTAGGGAGCCTGGATGAGTAAATCCATATCCAAGATCGTCAGTGCCAGCCTGATCGGCACGACGATCGAGTGGTACGACTTCTTCCTCTACACCTCGGCCGCCGCGCTGGTGTTCAACAAGCTGTTCTTCCCGACGGCGGATCCGCTCACCGGCACGCTGCTCTCGTTCGCCACCTATGCGATCGGGTTCATCGCGCGGCCGCTGGGCGGGCTGGTCTTCGGACACTTCGGGGACAAGATCGGGCGTAAGAAGCTGCTCGTGCTCAGCCTGTTGCTGATGGGCGGCTCGACGTTCGCGATGGGCCTGCTGCCGACCTACGTGACGGTGGGTGCGCTCGCGCCGATCCTGCTCACGGTGCTGCGGCTGGTGCAGGGCTTCGCGCTCGGCGGTGAATGGGGCGGCGCGGTGCTCATCGTCTCCGAGCACGGCGATCCGAAACGGCGCGGGTTCTGGGCTTCGTGGCCGCAGTGCGGCGCGCCGGGCGGGAACCTGCTGGCGACGGCCGTGCTGGCGCTGCTGGCCGCGATCCAGACCGACGAGCAGTTCTTCTCGTGGGGCTGGCGGATCCCGTTCCTGCTCTCCGGGGTGCTCGTGGTGATCGGGCTGTGGATCAGGATGGCGATCTCGGAGTCGCCCGCTTTCCTTGCCGCGCAAGCGAATCGCAAGCCCGAAGAGAAGGCGCCGATCGTCACCGTGCTGCGTGAGCACTGGCGTGAGGTGCTGGTCGCGATGGGCGCGCGGATGGCGGAGAACGTCTCGTACTACGTGATCACCGCGTTCATCCTGGTGTACCTGACCGGGCCGCTGCACCTGCCGAAGTCGGTCGGCTTGACCGCGGTATTGGTCGGCTCGGCCTTCCACTTCGTGACGATCCCGATGTGGGGCGCGTTGTCGGACCGGCTCGGGCGAAGGCCGGTGTACCTGTTCGGCGCGATCGGGGTCGGTGCGTGGGGATTCGCGTTCTTCCCTTTGCTGGCAACGAAATCCTCGCCGCTGATCATTCTCGCGACCACGGTCGGGTTGGTGCTGCACGGCGCGATGTACGGGCCTCAGGCGGCGTTCTTCTCGGAGCTGTTCGGCACCAAGGTGCGGTACTCGGGCGCGTCCATCGGCTACCAGCTGGCGTCGATTCTCGCCGGCGGGCTCGCGCCGCTGATCGCGACGGCGTTGCTCAAGGCGTACGGCAGCACGACGCCGGTGTCGCTGTACCTGGTCGGCGCCTGTGTGCTCACGGTCGTCGCGGTGCTGGCGTCGCGGGAGACCCGCGGGGTGTCGCTGGTCGACGAGCGTGAAGAGGTCGAACTCGCCAAGCGATGACACGATGTCGGGCATGAACGACGTCGTGCCCGCACTGCTGGTGCTGCTCGCCAGGCATCGGCGGCGGGAGGCCGAGCTGGTCGCGCTGTTCGACACCGCCAGTGAGCTGGCCGGACAGCGCGACCCCGACGCCGTGCTCAAGTCGATCGTGCACCGGGCGCGGATGCTGCTCGGTGCCGATCTGTCGTATCTCTCGCTCAACGACCCGGTGGCGGGCGACACCTACATGCGGGTCACCGACGGCTCGATTTCCCCGCTGTTCCAACGGGTCCGCCTCGGTATGGGCGAGGGGCTCGGCGGTGTGGTCGCGACCGGCGCCCGGCATTACGCCACCGCCGACTACTTCGCCGACAAGCGGTTCAACCACACCGGCCCGATCGACGCCGCGGTCCGCGACGAGGGGCTGGTCGCCATCGTCGGGGTGCCGCTGACCTTGGAGAACCGGGTCATCGGCGTGCTGTACGCGGCCGACAGGGCGGCGCGGGAGTTCACCCCCGACGAGGTCGCGCTGCTCTCGTCGCTGGCCGACCACGCGGCGATCGCCATCGACACGACCAACCTCCTGGAGGAGACGCGCCGCGCGCACGCGACCATCCAGGCGCACAACGACGCCATGCAGCGCGCCGAGGACGCCCACGACCGGCTGACCGACCTGGTGCTGCGCGGCGCGAGTGTCCCGGAAGTGGCGTCGGCCGTCGCCGAGGTGCTCGGCGGCGCGATCGCGGTCCACGACGCCGAAGGTGTCGAGCTGACCGCCACCGGCATTCCCGCGCGGGCGGTCGCGGCGTCCCGTGCGAGCGGGCGGGCCGTGCTGAGCGATGGGGTGTGGGTGTGCGCGGTACTGGCGGGGCCGGAACTGCTCGGAAGCATCGCGTTGTCCGGGCGGCCGTCGCTGGAGGGCGCGGACCGGCGGCTCTTCGAGCGGGCGAGCGTGGTCACGGCGCTGCTGCTGATGCTCGGCCGGTCTGTCGCGGAGGCCGAGAACAAGGTGCGCGGCGAGCTGATCACCGACCTGCTCGCCGGTCGTGACGCTCCTGGGCTGCTGGCTCGCGGACGGCGTTGGGGTGTCGATCTGAACGCCCCGCATACCGTGCTGGCTGTCGACGGTCCTTCGGCCGCGGTGACCAGGGTCGCCCGTGCTCGTGGTGGGCTGGCCGGGGTTTCCGGGAGCTATGGGGTGCTGGTGCTGCCGGGCGCGGTGGACGTGCGTGAGCTGGCCAAGACTTTGGGGACGGTGGGTGCCGCCGGACCGGTTCCGGGGCCGGCGGCTCTGGCCGCGGCGTGGGACGAGGCCATGCGGTGCCTGCGGGCGCTGGTGGCGCTCGGGCGCGCCGGTGAGGGCGCGACCATGGCGGATCTCGGTTTTGTCGGGCTGCTGCTGGGGGACCGGGGTGACCTCGATGGGTACGTCAGCGCGACGCTCGGGCCGGTGCTGGAGTACGACGCCCGGCGTGGCACCGAGCTGGTGGCGACGCTTCGGGCCTACTTCGCGTGCGGCTCGAATCTGACGCGGACCAAGGACGAGCTCCACGTGCACGTCAACACGGTCGTCCAACGCCTGGATCGCATCGCGACCCTGCTGGGGGACGACTGGCAGACGCCCGCGCGGGCGTTGGAGGTCCAGCTCGCGCTGGAGCTGCACCGGGTCAGGACGGGCAATTGAGGGAAGTCGAACGGGGCGCCTCAGGTGAGCCCCTCTTCGCGAACGGAGGAATCTGGCCGTTCAACGTCCAGATTCTTCCTTTCGCTCCATGCTCGGTTCGCCCAGGTGCTGACCTGGCGCAGCTAGGTCTCGCGTCGCGGCGCGCTGGCTGGACGGAACGAACGGGGCGTGTGTGTCGCTCAGCGTTGCATAAGTGGCGTTTGTGTGCTCAGCCGAGGGCACGCCAGCCGCTCGGGTTAGTAGGGCCTGCCCCACCATGGACGCTCGTGCCTGGCACATGGTCGGTGCGGTTTGGCTTCACTAGCGTCGATGGCATGCGAAAAGCCTTATTACTCACTGCGGTGGCCCTGGTTTTGTCGGCGACCGTGGCGCAAGCTTCGCCCAGCGGCTTGCAGCGCGACCTGGACGCCGTGCGCGACTCCGGGGCCGTCGGTGTCCAGGCTCGGGTGGTCTCACCGGGCAGGCAGAGCACGGGTGGTAGCGGCACCGCGGTACTCGGCAGGAACGTGCCGGTCTCGGTCGACGGTCACTTCCGGATCGGCAGTGACACCAAGACTTTCGTGGCGACCGTGCTGCTGCAGCTCACCGCGCAGCGGCGCGTGTCACTCGACGACAAAGTGGCGAAGTGGTTGCCGGATCTGGTGCGGGGGAACGGCAACGACGGTAACCGGATCACGGTCCGCGACCTGCTTCAGCACACGAGTGGCATTTACGACTACCCGCACGAGATCGAACTCGAAATGGGGACCGAAGCCGGGTTCCGCAAGAACCGGTTCCTGCGGATGTCACCCGAGAAGGTGGTCGAGCTGAGCGTCGCGCATCCGCCGGTCTTCGAACCGGGCACCAAATGGGAGTACTCGAACGTCAACTACGTCATCGCGGGCATGATCATCGAAAAGGTCACCGGGCACTCGTGGCGCGACGAGGTGCGGCAGCGCGTCATCAGGCCGCTCGGCCTGTGGGACACGACCTTGCCTGGCGACTCCCCGTTCCTGCCGAGGCCGCACGCCGAGGGCTACACCCTGACCGGCACCGGATCATTCCGCAGCACCGAGGTGAGCCTCGGCTGGGCGGGCCCGGCGGCGGAGATCGTGTCGACCACCAAGGATCTCGGCACGTTCTGGCGTGCGCTGCTCGGCGGACGGCTGCTGCCGCCGGCGCAGCTCGCCGAAATGAAGACCACGGTCCCGATCGGCGTGCCCGGTGCCGGCTACGGGCTCGGCGTGCTCAAGCAGACGGCGAGCTGCGGGACCGTCACCTGGTTCCACGCGGGCGGCACCCCTGGCTTCGTGACGAACGGTGCCGTCACCGAGGACGGGCGGACCAGCGTGGTCATGTCGATGTCGGACGACGGCGTGACGCCAGGCCAGGGGACCGCCAGCGCACGCTTGGTCGACAACGCGATCTGCCAAGCCCGTCAGAGCTGACAGGCGTTGAGGACGTCGCCTTCGCGGGGGACGGTGCGGGAGGCGGGTGGCTGGATGTGCGCGCCGAGCCAGGATTCGAGTGCGGTGAAGGCGCTGCGGTGGCAAGGCGTCAGGGGGCGCACCAGCGCGGGGAAGGCGTCGTAAAGACCGTCGACGTGATTGCCGCCTTCGACGCGGTAGTAGCGGAAGAGCCGGTCGCGGCCCGCGTCGTGCACCATCCGGGCGTAGAGGTCGGAGTCGAGGCTGATCGGGAGCAGGACGTCCAAAGTGCCGTGCAGGGTCAGCAGTGGTTTGCCGATGCGGCCGGTCAAGGAGATCCGCTCCACCGCGCGGTGAACCGAGGCGGGCCGGGAAGCGAAGTCGTAGTCCGCTTCGGCACCCGTATACGCGGGGTCGAATTCGGTGCGGTAAATGCGCTGGGTCAGATCCCAGTAGTACTTGTGGTGGTAGTCCCACAGGAACTCCGACCCTGCCGGGAAACCCGCGGCGTGCATCGCGCCGGCGTCCGGGTAGGCGCGTAACGCGGGCGGCAGGAAGGTGAGCAGGTTCGTGTGGTCCGTCCACAATGTGCCCTCCCAGTCGACGCCGCCGTCGAACAGCTCGGGATGGTTTTCGAGCTGCCAGCGCACGAGGTAGCCGCCGTTCGACAGGCCGGTCGCGAGCGTGCGGCGGACCGGGCCGCAGTAGCGGTGGGCGACCGCGGCCTTGGCGGCCAGCGTCAGCTGGGTGACGCGGAAGTTCCACTCGGCGAGCGCGTCGCCGGGGCGGCGGCCGTCTTCGTAAAAGGCGGCGCCGGTGTTGCCCTTGTCGGTCGACGCGAACGCGTAGCCCTTGGCCAGCACCCAGTCCGAGATGGCGCGGTCGTTCGCGTACTGCTCGCGGACACCGGGCGCGCCGCTGATCACCAGGCCGCCGTTCCAGCTGTCCGGCAGCCGCAGCACGAACTGGGAGTCGTGGTTCCAGCCGTGGTTGGTGTTGCCGGTCGAGGTGTCCGGGAAATAGCCGTCGATCTGGATGCCGGGCACGGCCGTCGGCGCGGGCAGGCCCGCCGGGGTGAGCCCGGCCCAGTCAGCCGGGTCGGTGTGGCCGCCCGCGGTGCTCAGGTCCGCGACCCGCGCGGACTCCTGGTGCTCGGCGCCGGGGACCCGTGGGTTCCCGCAGGAGGCGGCTTCGGCGGGTGCGGCGGGGACGACGGTCGCGGCGAGGACGGCGATGGCCAGCAGCGTGCGCATGGTCACCGAAGGTAGGCCTCGGGCAGGCGCGGGGTAATGGTCGCGGGCACCACCTCGCGCCCGCCCGCTGTGGTGGACGGCGCCATGGCGACCGGGTTGGTTGCTCCTTAACGTGGAAGGAACGTTCCAGGACAAGGAGGTCCACAATGGACGGTAAGCTGCGGGTTCTCGTGCTCAGCTTGGTGCTGCTCTTCGCCGGGACCCCACCGGCGGGCGCGGCCGGCATCGGTGAAGTGACCGGATTCGGGTCGAATCCCGGGAACCTCAAGATGTTCCGGTACGTGCCGGACGGGCTCTCGCCGGGCCGCCCGGTGGTCGTGGCGCTGCACGGCTGTACCCAGGACGCCGCGGGCTACGGCGCGAACACCGGCTGGGTCCAGCTCGCGCAGCAGGCGCGGTTCACGCTGGTGTTGCCGCAGCAGCAAACCGCCAACAACATCAGTAAATGCTTCACGTGGTTCGACGCGGTGAAGACGCCTCAGGAAGCCTTGTCCCTCAAGCAGATGGTGGACCGCGCGGTCGCCGACTCCGGAGCCGATCCGGCGCGCGTCCACGTCACCGGGCTTTCCGCCGGCGGCGCCATGACGGCGGCGATGCTCGCGCTGTATCCGGCGACCTTCAAGTCGGGTGCGGTCGTCGCGGGGTTGCCGTACGGCTGCGCGACCAGCCAGCTGACGGCGTTCTCGTGCATGAATCCCGGCAAGAATCTGACTCCGCGTCAGTGGGGTGACAAGGTCCGCGCCGGTGGCCACCCGGGACCCTGGCCCTTGGTCAGTATTTGGCACGGTACCGCTGATTACACGGTGAATTCCGCCAACCTGACCGAGCTCGCCGAGCAGTGGACCGACGTGCACGGCACCGACGCGGTCGCCGACACCCGCGACACCGTGGCCGGGTTTCCCCATGCGGTGTATAGGAATTCCGCTGGTCAGGCGGTCGTCCAGACGTACTCGATCACCGGCATGGGACACGGCCAGCCCGTGGATCCGGGGCAGTGCGGCACGACGGCGCCGTACATTGTGGACGTCGACCTGTGTGCCGCCGGGCGCACCGCGCAGGACTGGTCACTAGCAGACTGAACGCTGTACAACAAGTGCCTTAAGGACACTTCTTGTCAGGCCGGTGTACCGGCGCGCTTACGCCATTTGCGCGCAAGACTTTGCCCCATGACGACGAGCACGACGCAGACGCGCCCCCAGACCGACCGGGACCCGGCCAAGGAGGAGTTCGAGCGCGTCGTACTCGCGGCGGCTCGTGGTGACGAGGCCGCACGGAACCAGACACTCGCGGCCATCCAGCCGATGGTCCTCAAGTACTGCCGGGCCAGGATCGGCAGTCACCACGTCTCCTACCTCTCGGCGGCCGACGTGGCGCAGGAGGTCTGCATCGCGGTGCTCAAGGCGTTGCCGAGCTACCAGGACCGGGGTGGCTCGTTCACCCACCTGGTGTACGCCATCGCCGCGAACAAGGTCGCCGACGCGTACCGCGCCGCCTCGCGCGACAAGTCGAGCCCGATGCCCGAGATCCCCGAAACCGTCGGGGACATGGGCGAACCCGAGTCGCAGGCGCTCGCTTCCGACCTGCGCGCGCAGATGGGCGAATTGCTGCTCACCCTGCCGGAACTGCAGCGCGAGATCTTGACTCTGCGCATCGTCGTCGGCCTCACCGCGGGCGAGACCGCGCAGGCGGTCGGGCTGACCTCCGGTCACGTGCGCGTGCTGCAGCACCGCGCGCTCAGCAAGCTCCGCGCGCAGGTCTCTGGTGAAACGAAGTGGCGTTAGGGCACGGGTCTCACCCGCCGCGGTCTTCCCGGCTTCGGCCGGTCGGCCAGCCCGGCCACTCCTTCGGCGGCATAGCGTTTGCGCCACAGGATGACCGTCGGCTTCGAGACGCCGAGTGTGGTCACGATGTCCTTGACCGCCATGCCTTCGGCGGCGAGCAGTACGATGCGGGCGCGGTGGGCGAGCGCGCCGCCCTCGGCCGCGTCTTCGAGGAACAGCCGGTCTTCCGGCGCCAGTGGAGGCGTTATCGTGATTTGCACATCTTATGATTGCCCGTGTTTTGGGGGCCGGTAAAGAACATCGGGCATTCGGCGGCCGAATGGCGGAGAATGCCCGCACCCGAATGGTGTGGTAAAGACATTCTTTCTGTGTGGGTAATTGATTTTACCGGCCGGGCAAAGGAAGGGCCCCGGCGAGGAGGATTCGCCGGGGCCCTTGGTGCAGTGGCGCGCTACGCGACCACTGATGCTTCGAGCGGGCTCTTGCGCAGTTCCAGCCAGGTCGGGAGCAGCGTCCCGCCCATGGCCAGCAGACCCGCGAAGAGCACCACGCCGATGTACATCCACGGCGAGCCGGACGGGATCGGCGAGCCGGTGCGCGCCAGGCTGAACGGCACCAGCGTGAGCGGCGTGATGAGCGTGCCGAGCACGATGCCGATGATGCCCGCCTGCGCGCCTTCGATGGCCGTCATCCGCAGCACCTGGTCCTTCGTCGACCCGGTGAGCCGCTGGAGCCCGAACTCACGCCGCCGCTTGGTGATGGCCAGCGAGAGGTTGTTGATCACCTGGATGGCGATGTAGCCGACCAGCATGGCGATCATCAGCAGGGTGACCAGCGCCTGCGCGCCGAGGTGGTGCAGGAAAGCGCCGTTGAGCGACTTGCGGTCGCCGATCGTGGCGCCCGGCACCGTCGACATGGCGGTGGTCAAGTCCGCGCGCAGCCGGCCCATGTCGGCACCGGCTGCCGGGTTGACCAGGATGAACCTGGCGCGCCCGAGCGTGGTGTGCGCCTCCAGCGTCTCGGCGGGCATCACGATGGACTCGAAGCTCTCCTTGGCGGTGAACAGCGCCACGACCTTCAGATCGACCTTGCCCCGGTCGCCCATCCGGATGGAGATGGTGTCGCCGAGCTTGGCGCCCATGTCCTTGGCGTGGGTGTTGGTCAGCGCCACCGTGTCACCGACGAGGTCGCTGAACGAGCCCTCGACCACCGAGGTGCCGTACACCTTGGCCGCCGCGTCGGCGTTGAAGCCCTTGATCTGCGAGCCGCCGAGGTCGCGGCCCTGCCACGGGTCGGCTGGGCTCTCGATGAAGCCGGCACTGGTGAGGAACACCGAGGCGCCGTCGACACCGTTGACCTTGCGGATCTCGTCGAGCACCTCGGGCGCGAAACCGCTCTCGCCCGACTGCAGGATGACGTTGTGCGCCAGCTCCTGCGTGTACGTCTCGGTCGCCGCGGTCTCGGTCGTGGTGGCGTAGAGGTTGGCCGTGGCGATGCCGGTGACCAGCATGATCGGGGTGATCACGGCGGCGACCTGCGTCACGCGGGCCTGTGCGTTGAGCGAGGCGAGATAACCGGCGATACCGGTCGTCCGCCGCACCAGCGGGCCGAGGATCCGCGTCGTCGTCTTGGCGACGATCGGGCCCAGCAGTGCCAGCCCGATCCCGGCGAAGATGCAGGAGAAGATCGCCGGGCTCGCCTTCAGCGGGCCGTTGGCCAGCTGGACCACGTAGATCAGCGAGCCGCTGATGACGAAGCAGACGATCGCGAAGATCGGGCGCAGCTTGCCGGACTTGTACTCCTGGATCTCGGCGTCGGTGAGCGCCTCGATGGCCTTGGCCTTGGTGACCCGGCGGCCCGCGATGGACGCGGCGCCGATCGAGGTGATCAGCGAGATCAGCGCGGCGACGATGGTCGGGATCGGGCCCTGGTGGAAGGCGAGTCCCTCGGCGACCAGGCCGGTGTCGACGATCCGGTCGTACAGCACCTCGCCGAACAGCACACCGGGGAAGATCGACAGCGCGGTGGCGATCAGCGACACGAAGATCGTCTCGCCGATGATCATCCGCTTCAGCTGGCGCGGGGTGGTGCCGATGGAGCGCAGCAGCGCCATTTCACGCTGGCGCTGCTGGAAAGCCAGCGAGAGCGTGGACGCGACACCCATCAGACCGGCCAATGTGGACAGTCCGCCGATCAGCACGCCGATGATCAGGAGGTCGGTCACCTCGAGGGTTTTCGGCTTCTCGCCGTGCCCGCGGATGTCGCCGGTGAGCACCTTGGTGCCCTTGCCCGCCAGCGCGGTGGTGAGCTGCTGCCGCAGGTTCGCGACGTCGGTGCCCGGCGTCGCGAACACGCCGATGTTGTCGACCTTGCCGGGGTCGGGGATCAGCCGCTGCACGTCGGCAGGCGAGAAGAACAGCCCGGCCTGGTTGACCGCGGCGCCGGGTTCGGCGATACCGGTGACCCGGAAGGTTTCCGTGGTGCCGCGCACGGCGATCTTGACCTCGCCGCCGACCGTCACGCCCGCCGCGTCGGCGGATCGCTTGTCCAGCACCACATCGCCGGGCGACTGCGGGGCCGCGCCCGAGCTCAGCGCGTACGGCAGCATCTCCGCCGACGACCAGCCGTGGCCGCTGGACTCGACGCCGGTGTTGACCGTCGCGCCGTCCTTCACCACGGCGGCGGGGAACGACACGTCCGGCAGTGCCTTGAGCACACCCGGCACGGTCTGGATGGTGCTGATCAGGCTTTCGTCGATGTGGACGCGTTCGAGCAGCGTCGCCACGGGGTTGTTGGGCAGCGGGTAGACGGTGTCACCGGCGATGACGATCGGCGTGGCCTGCAGCCGCTCGGCGGGCGCCTCGTCACGGAGACCGGTCTCCAGGATGCCACCGCTGGCGATGACGATGCCGGAACAGAGGAACATCCCGATGAAGGTCGCGGCGAACGCGGCCCAGCGGTATTTCAGGCTGCGCAGTGCGAGAAGGAACATCACACGCCCCCGACCGGAGCCGCGGCGGCACGGTTGCGCTGCTCGACCAGTTCGGACAGGTGGGTCATCCGCTCCGCGACGGCCTCGGCCGTCGGGCGCTGCAGCTCGGTCACGATGTGGCCGTCGGCAAGGAAAACCACGCGGTCGGCGTAGGAAGCGGCGATCGGGTCGTGGGTGACCATGACGATCGTCTGGCCGCCGGCGCCCGCCTGCTGGAGGAGGAGCAGTACTTCGCGGGCGGTCTTGCTGTCGAGCGCGCCGGTCGGCTCGTCGCCGAAGATGACGGCGGGGCGGGTGACCAGCGCACGGGCGATGGCGACGCGCTGGGCCTGGCCGCCGGAGAGCTCGGCGGGGCGATGGTGGACGCGGTTGGTGAGCCCGACGCGGTCGATGACCTCGTCCACGAGCGCCTGATCCGGCTTCTTTCCGGCCAGCTGCAAGGGAAGCAGGATGTTCTGCATGACGGTCAGCGCGGGGAGGAGGTTGAACGACTGGAAGATGAAGCCGATGCGGTCACGGCGCAGCAGGGTGAGCTGGGTTTCGTTGAGGCCACTGAGTTCCTGGTCTTCGAGGCGGACACTGCCCGAGGTGGGCGTGTCGAGCCCGGCCGCGCAGTGCAGCAGCGTGCTCTTGCCCGAACCGGACGGTCCCATCACCGCCGAGAAGGTCCCGCGCTCGAATCCGATGTCGACGCCGCCGAGCGCGACCACGGCATTGTTGTCGTGGCCATAGACCTTGCGCACGGACTCCAGCCGGATGGTGGTGTTCACTTTCTCCTCCTAGTAAGTCACTCTCAGTAGCCATACCGGGGTACGGCTCGGTCGATCCGTCCGGGCATCGCTGTCCCGTTAGTCCGCTACGCCGGATTCGTACGGGTGACTCTCCGGCCGCGCTTGCTCACTCGACGTACTATACATGTGTTCTATTCACTTGTATAGAACGTTCGTTTAAAACTACGCTGAGCAGTGGTTTCTTCGGTTCCGGCGGGGTGCGGACCAGCCTCCACGGTTGCGGCAGTGACGGCTCGAACCGTCCCTGTAAGGGGTACAAACCGACGGTCCCGTGTTCGCAACACTGTTGTCGACCCTTACCCCTTGAATAAGGGGGCATTTCGCGCGGGCAGGGGTATTGACATGCCTGCGGTTCAGGGGTTTCCGAGCCGAATCTCAGCGATGGTCCGTCAAGTCGGTCGTCGCGCTGAGTGACGTTTGTTGTCCTGCCGGACATTTGGAAAGAGTCTTGACGAAGGTCCCGGTCATCGGGTCAACTGTGCCGCAATCTGACCAACTCGGAGGTTGCGGTGAAATTTTCCGTCCGGTTGATGGCGGTTCTCGGCTTGGCCACGGTGCTCGTCACCTCGGCGCCCTCGGCGATCGCCGCCGGTCCGGGGCTCGACGATCCGGCCAAGAAGGATCACGCGATGCAGATCGTGTCAAGCGCGGAGAACTCGTCGCTGGACTGGCGTGCGCAGTTCGGGTACATCGAGGACATCGGCGACGGCCGCGGCTACACCGGCGGGATCATCGGGTTCACCTCGGGTACCCACGACATGCTGGAGCTCGTCGAGCGCTACGCCGACGTCAAGCCTGGCAACGTGCTCGCGAAGTACCTGCCCGCGCTGCGCGAGGTGGACGGCTCTGACTCGCACGAAGGGCTCGACCCCGGCTACCCCGGTGACTGGCGGTCGGCCGCGAACGACCAGACCTTCCGTGATCTGCAGGAATCCGAACGCGATCGCGTCTACTTCAACCCGGCGGTGTCACGGGCGAAGCAGGACGGCGTGCGCGCGCTCGGGCAGTTCGCCTACTACGACGCTGCGGTCGTGCACGGCTACGAAGGCATGCAGGCGATCAGGAGCCGCGCGCTCGGCCGGGCGGCTTCACCGGCGCAGGGCGGCGACGAAACGGCTTACCTGCAAGCTTTCCTGGACGAGCGTGTCATCGAGATGAAGAAGGAAGCCGCGCACGAGGACACCAGCCGGATCGACACGGCGCAGCGTGTCTGGCTCAACGACGGCAACCTCGACCTCAACACCCCGTTGCACTGGAAGGTTTACGGGGACAGCTACTCGATCGGGTAGTCGTGAGCGTTGCGGGCGGTTCTACTGAGGGCCAAATGTGGCGTGCCCCAGGGCAGCTTGAGTGAGGGCCTCCCTCACTCAAACCGGGGCCACGCGCGTGGTGCGGGCGAGCCTGCTGAGAGAGGTCGTGAGTGTTTTCGCCGGTTAGTACTCCAGCTGTAGTTCGTGATCGGGTGTTGGTTGTTGGTGTCGTCGCTGGTAGTGGCATTGGCGGGCGCGGTGTTGGTGGTGTCGGCGCCA
>NZ_JBHWEB010000093.1:0-38213 GCF_042734395.1 Amycolatopsis sp. NPDC059657
GGTTAGAACCGGCCGTACCACTCACGACCCCCGATGGGACCCCCGGCAGTATGGATCTTCGCGTTTCGGCAGCGTGCGGACAGCGATCGTAGTTACGATCCGCTGCGTGCTGAGTGTGCGTGGCCTGACGAAGGTCTATTCGGGCCGGACGGTGGTCGACAACGTGTCGTTCGACCTGCAGCCGGGCACCGTCACGGCCTTTCTCGGGCCGAACGGCGCCGGCAAGTCGACCACGCTGCGGATGATCACCGGGCTGACCCCGCCGACCCGCGGTGGCAGTCAGATCGCCGGGAAGGCGTTCCGTGACTGGCCCAACCCCGCCCACATCGCCGGGGTGCTGCTCGACGCGACCGCCGTGCACCCCGGCCGCACCGGCGGCTCCCACCTGCGCAACGCCGCGCTGCTGATGGGCGTGCCGTCGCACCGCGTCGACGAAGTGCTCGGGCAGGTCGGGCTCGGCGACGCCGGCGGCAAGAAGATCGGGCAGTACAGCCTGGGCATGCGGCAGCGGCTCGGGCTGGCGCACGCGCTGATGGCGAACCCGCCGGTGCTGATGCTCGACGAGCCGATCAACGGGCTCGACCCGGTCGGCATCCGTGCCGTGCGTGAGCTGCTGCGCGGGCACGCGGCGCGCGGTGGCACCGTGCTGCTGTCCAGTCACGTACTGTCCGAAGTGGACCAGACGGCCGACCGGATCGTGATGATCGGCAACGGCCGGATCGTCGCCGACGGCCCCATCCGCGAACTGCTCTCGTCGCACCGCTCGCTGGTGCGCGGGCCCGACATGGCCGCGCTTGCCGGCGCGCTGCAGCGTGCGGGCATCCGCATCCAGCCGAGCCCGGACGGGCAGATACTGGCCGACGCGCCGAGCCAGGTCGTGTCGGACATCGCGTTCAAGGCGAACGTCCAGGTGCACGGCATCACCGACCATCAGCAGAACCTCGAAGAGCTCTTCTTCCGACTTTCCGGGAGCAACCACCGATGACCGCGCCCGGCTATCACCCGGCTGCCATGGCGCCGCCGCAGCCGCCGATGAGCTTCCCGCGCGCGATGCGGCGCACGCCGTTCGCCAAGCTCGTGCTGGTGGAGTTCCGCAAGCTCAGCGGCACCCTGTCCGACCGGATTCTGCTGATCGTCGGGCCGCTCGTGCTGATCGGCGCGAACGTGCTGCTGTTCCTCAACATGGACAACGCGTCGGACATGGCCTCGGCGAGGGACCAGATCACACCGACGTTCTACCTGCTGCGGATCGGTCACGTGATCATCCACGCGGCGCTGATCAAGCTGATCGCGGGCGAATGGCAGCACCGCGCCGCCCAGCCGACGCTGCTCGCCCAGCCGTCGCGGGGACGCTACTTCCTCGCGCAGGCCACGGTCGTGTTCGTGCTCTGGGTGTTCTGCGCGACGCTGCAGACCATCCTCACGCTCACCCTCTCGCCGGTCGCCGCGGCCAACTCCGGCGTGGTCTACCTGCTGAGCTACCGCGTCGGCTGGGTGATCGGGGTGTGCTTCCTCGGCTCGCTGCTGACCATGCTGGTCGCGCTGACGGTCGCCATGCTGGTCCCGAACGCGGCGGGCGCGCTCGCCATCTACTTCGCGACCGTGCCGGCGATGCTGACCATCTCCGGCCTCGCACCGAAGGTCTTCGCCTGGTTCGACCCGTCGACACCGGCGGCGACGCTGGCCACGCTGTCGGCGATAGACGGCCCGGTGCCGTCGATCGTCTCGCTCCTCGTGTGGCTAGGGCTGCTCGGCTTCGCCGGCTACCGCGTCTCGCGACGCGACCTCGCCTGAGGGTCGGGCAGGTTGCGGCGGGTGCCGCAGGGGCGGTTTGAACGTTGCGAACGGGGCGTTCGCAACGTTGAGCGACACATACGCCCCGTTCATTCCGTCCACCCCCGGCATTGGGCGCGCACGAGCTCTAGGCGGTCGCCAGCGAGCCGCCGTCGGGGTCGATGCCGCCGAGCGCGGCGAGCGCGACCTTCTCGACGATCGGGCAGGCCTCGGCCATGAACTTGTCCGTGCCCGCGCGGTCGACCTTGTAGTTCGTCATCGTGTAGTTGAGCTCCGGGTAGCTCGCCGCGGTCTCCTTGGGCAGGATCCCGCGGAACTGCAGCGCGCTGGGCGATCCGGTGTCGACCGTCAGGTAGCAGCCTGGCTGCCCGCCGTAGAAGTCGATGGTCTCCGTCGCGTAGTAGCGGTCCGCGAAGATCATCCGCCGGAGGTACTGGGCCTGGCCGGCGCCACGCCAGACGATTGGGAAGTACCGGGGCTCCGAGGCGTTGGGCGTCGGCTTCTCCTGCACCCACAGCTCTTCGAGCATCCGGTCGCTGCCCTTGATCGCACAGGAGCCCGGCCCGGCGGGGCCGGGCGGTATCACCCGCGCCTCACCCAAGCCGACGCTGCTCAGCAGCTCCGGGGTGAGCCCGTCGCAGTTGTTGTGGAAGGGGAACTTGCGGTCCGTCGACTTGAGATCGTCGTAGGCGATCGCCTCGGCGGGCAGCTTGGGCGCGGGCTTGCCTGGCGGCGGTCCCGGCGGCGACGAACAACCCGCCACCACGGTGGCGGCCAGCAACGCGGCAAGACGGATCTTCACGACGGCAAGTCCACCACAGAGCGCGGCCCGTGACCTCCGAAACCGCGCAGAATGTCCACGTTCAGGTCACGCGGGCTGCAGCGGCACGACGATCTCCTGCCGCAGCCAGTCGTACTGCGCCTGCCACATCTCCCGCGTCGGCTCGTCGGGACACGCCATCCCGTCGACGAGCTCGCCCAGCGACCAGCTGAACAGCCACGCTTGGATCGCCACACAGAGGTCCAGCGCGACGGTCCCCCACAGAAACCGGTCGTGCCAGCCGTCCAGTTCGACCACCCCGCCGTTCTCCGGCAGCTTGGCCAGCAAGGTGGCGAACCGGTTCGCGGCCGGGATCAGCATCTCCAGCTCGGACGCGGCGAGGACGTTCTCCCCCATCCGCCTGCCCCAGAGCACGGCGTCGAGCCGCTTGTCGATCGGGCCGAGCTCCTCGCCTCCGGAGTGTTCCGTGAGGCGTCTGAGCGCGAGCTTGTGCAGGCCGTCGACGTGCGTGCGCAGCAGGTCGACGTAGCCGGGGTGGAAGACCCCGATCCAGTCGTCCCCGCGCTTGTCCCAGCTGACCGCTCCCTGGAACGGGTCCCCCATCGCGCTCCTCTCGCCTCCCCCAAAGACGTACGAGGCCGCGAGAAGGTTCCCCCGAAAGTGTTAAAGCCGGTCAGCGGGAACGGGGCAGGCAGCATTTCTTGTACTTGGCACCCGAGCCACACCAGCACTCGTCGTTCCGACCGGGCGGCCAGGCGATTTCGACGTGGCCGTCGGCCAGATCCGCCTCGTAGGCGTCGATGAAGTCAGGCGCGTATTCGTCAGGTCCGGCCAAGTCGATGAGCTCGCGGACCTTGCCCGGCAGCACGGCGAACGGACCAGGCTCCTGTGTCGCGCCCAGCTGCATTTCGTACTCGACCATGGCCCGGTGGTCGTCCCAGGTCTGACCGAATTCCTTGCTGAGCGCGGGCCAAAGCAGCACCAGGCGCTCGAACTCGGCGCGCGGCCAGACCAACATCGCGGAGCCGCTGTACTCCGCGGGCTCCGAGGTCCCGACCTTCTCCGCGAGCGCGTCGAACTCGTCAGCGCGGAGTCCGAGGCCCTTGCGTATCCGCATGCGGATACGCAGCAACGTCCCGGCCGCCTGGTTGGCGCTCAGCTTCGGATCCCGGTTGATCGCTTCGGGCAGTGCTTCGGTCATCCAGTCGACGGCCAGTTCGGCGAGCCCGTGCTCTTCCATGGTGTCCGGCAGCCGGTGGGCGACCGATGAGTCGACGGCCAGCAGTGGCCGCATCGACTCGAACCGGGCCATCGCCTCTTCGGTACGGCCGAGCTTCCACAGATAGTCGCCGACCCGGACGAGGGCGCCGTTCGGGTCGAGCGTGCCTGGTCGCTTGCTCTCCTCCACCGCACGCTCGGCCAGCTCCAGAGCGCGCTCGAGGTCGCCGGCCGACTCGAACTTCTCCGCGGCCAGCGCCAGTGCGTACTCGGCGTCCGACGGATCGGCGAGCCGGTTCCCGTCCACGATCCGGATGAGCTGCTCACCCTGCTCGCGCTGATCCTCGCCTGCCACGATCATGCCGAACGCGTCGAGATCGTCCGACGTGAAGAGGTCCGCCATGCGGGAAGAGCTTACTTGGACGGCGGCGGGCTCACCGGCGCGGAGCTGGACGGCGACGCGGCCGCGGGCGGCTGAGCCTGGGGCGCGACGTAGGTGTCCATGTCGGTGATCTTCCACTTGTCACCCTGGAGCTGGGCGTTCAAGTGGAGCTGGGCGCTGCCTGCGGTGGTCGCCTTGGTGTCGGTGCGGGTCGAGGACTGGTCGATGAAGACCATGACCTTGGCCAGGTCGCCGTTGAGCATGATCACGGCCGAGCGGGTGACCGTGCAGGTGACGACCATCTTCTGCTGCGGCGCGAGGCGTTTCACCTCGCCCATGAGCTTGGTGTACTTGTCGCGGACGCCGTCGGTGACCAGCAGGTCCTTGGCCGCGTTCTCGGTCTTGGCGATGTTGTTGAAGTCGTAGGAGAACAACGCCTCCGCCGCCTTCGAGACCTGGTCCTTGACCTGCGCGGTGCGCGCGACGTCGAGTAGCGCCGTGTTGCCGGTCGCCGAGGAGACCTCGGAATCCTGGATGCGGAACAGCACCGCCGCGCCCGCGAGCAGCACGCCGACCACGATCAACGCGATCGCCATCAGCGTGTCTTTGCTCGGGCCCGGCTTGGCGGGCACCGGTTCTTCGACGACCTCGGTCTCGGCCTCGTCGAGGCTGGACGGCTTGGTCGTGCCCTCGTCGCGGGTCTTCGCGCGCGGGCTCGGCTTCGGCTTCGGCGCGGCCTCGGGAAGCTCGGCGACCTCAGGCGCCTCGCCAGACTCGACGTCCTCGGGCACCTCGGTGTCCGAGGGCTCCTCCTCGACCTCGGGCTCCTCGACCGTGGGCGCCGCGTAAGCAGGCGCCTCGTACGCGGACTTGGGCGCGGGCCGCGGCGCGGGCGACGGCCGAGGAGTGGGCCTCGGCTTCACCGGCTCCATCACCTGGGTCGACTCGGCCTCGGTGACTTCGGGCTCCGGCGCACCGGCAGGCCTGCGTAGCCCGGCCACGCGGGGTTTGCGCACCGGCGGGGTCGCGGCTGGCTTACGGCGAGAGGGGGGCAACACAAGCTCCGTTCCGAGGTGTAGCTACTGGCCGGCGGCGACGAGTGGCACGTCGCCGATGCCGGACAGCTTCCAGGCGTTGTCGGCGGGGTCCCTGGTCATCTGGACCTCGATCCTGATGGCCTTGGGCACGGTCTTGTCACCCTGCTTGACCTCGAGGGTGACCGCGGCGAGGAACTTCGCCTTGCCCTGATGGTTGTCGAGCTCCTCGACACCGATGTCCTGGACGGTGGTGGTGACCTTCGTCTTGGCCTCGGCGAGCGCCTTGCGGTACGTCGGCTCGCTCTTCGCGAGCTGCTCCTTCATGCCCTGGTCGGAGAGGTCCTTCTGCTTGGCGAAGAACGCGTCCAGGTTCTCGAAGTCGACCTCGGTGTACGCCTTGATCGCGGCGCGGCCCGCCGTGACGACCTCTTCGCGCGCGGTCGCCAGGTCGGCGTCGTCACCGCTGGAGTGCACCCACCACAGGACGCCGAACACGGCGGCGGCCAGCAGCGCGGCGAGCGCGAAAGCGGCCGACCCGAGCAGCAGCCAGCGCGGCTGCGGCGACGCCGATTCGGTCTCGGCGGGCTCCACCGGGTCGACGGTGTCCACCGATGACTCGTCCGAACTCATAACACTCCAGAGTAGGTAACCACTGTCAGATCTCGGTCAGAGCCCCATCAGCTGGGGCAGGCTCAGCAGCGTGACACCGGGGCTGCCCGCGATGCCGGGGATCGCCTTCAGGCGCGCGTCGGCGAGCTCCTGCGCGCTCCTGCCCTTGTTGGCGTTGACCTCCGCCTGCGACGGGATCACCGGGACCCCGTTGAACGGCGCGTTCTGCGCACCACGCACGTCGATCGGGCTGCCCTTGGGTTCGGCACAGTACGCGTCGGCCTTCGCCTCGCGCGGAGCGGTCTCCGTGGCCGTGCGGAACTGGTTGTACGGCAGGTAGCCCTTGGTGCACGACGGCGGGTTGAACAGGTTCAGCGCCAGCCCGAGGTGCGCGGTCCCGTCGCCTGGCGCGACCGTCTGCGCGCCACCGGCGAGCAGCGGATACGTGACCAGGCCCTGCTCGATGCCGTCGAGCCTGGTGACCACCAGGTTCGACGTGGTGAGCAGGTTCGCGGTCAGCGCGCCGAGACCCGGTCCGGATTCGGCGAGCACCTCGCTGATCTGGTTCGCGACCCGAGGCGTGATGCCGATCAGCTTGCGGAGGTCGCCGTCGGACGACTTCAGCTGGCCGGTCAGCTCGTTGAGGCTCTTGCTGAACGACGCGAGATTGCCCGCTTCGGCGTTCTGCGTGTCGATCACCTTGCGGCCCGCGTCGAGCAGCTGCACGGTCTGCGGCAGGTAGTCCTGCGCGGTACCGGTGAAGCTGCGTGCGGCGTCGAGCAGCTGCTGCAACGCGGGCCCGGTGCCCTGGAAGGCGTCGTACGACTCGTCGACCACCTTGCGCAGCGCGTCGGTCGGCACGGACGCCGCGAGCGAGTCCAGGTCGCCGATGACGCGCTCGGTGCTGACCGGGGTCTTGGTGCGGTCGGCCGGGATCACCGAGCCCGACTTGAGGAACGGGCCCGCTTCGCTCTTCGGCCGCAGGTCGACGAACTGCTCGCCGACCGCGGACCGGTTCGCGACCACGGCTTCGAGATCGGCTGGCACCTGCGGAGCGCTCGGGTCGATGTTGAGATCGGCTTCGAGACCGGTCTTGGTCAGCCGCATCTCCCCGACCCGGCCGATGTTGTAGCCGCGGTAGGTCACTTCGGCGTTCTGGAAGATCCCGCCGGATTCGTTGAGCTGCAGCTTGACCGTGTACCCGCTGTCGCCGAAGACCTGGCCGAGCCCGGCGAACCGGATCAGCGCGTACACGATGAAGACAACGGAGATGATCGCGAAGGCGACCAGCTGCAGTTTCGTCCTGCGCAGCAGCATCAGATCCCCCCGGACAGAAGATTGAAGATCCCGCCTGGCCCGGTCTGCTGCGGGCTCGCGCCAGTGCCGCCGGTCGGCGCCTGCTGGCCGCCGAACAACCCGGGGATCGGCAACGGCGGATTCGGCCCCGCACCCGGGACGCCACCGGTCAGCCCCGGCACCGGGAGGACGCCGTCGAGCGGGTTCTGCCTGCTGCGGCCCAGGTTCGCCAAGATCTCGTTCAGGTTCAGGTCGACCTTCGCGTACAGGTTGAAGTAGTCGCCCTTGACCGCGTCGTACGCGCTGTCCGCGAACGGGAACGTCAGCAGCAACTCGAGCGCCTTCGGCAGGTTGGAACCTGCCTCGCCGAGCTTCTGCAACGTCGGCAGCAGCGCCTTGAGGTCGGCGACCAGGTCTTCCTTGCTCTTGTTGATCGTCTCGGTCGCGACGCCGGAGAGATTGTTGAGCGCGTTGAGCATGGTGACGAGCTGGCCACGCTGCTGCTCGAGCACGCCGAGCCCCGGTCCGAGGTTGTCGATCGCCTTGACCGCGGTGTCCTTCTGCGCGTTGAGCGTCGAGGAGAGCCGGTTCAGCCCGTCGAGCGCCTTGGTGATGTTGCCGGACTGCTTGTCCAAACTGGACACCAGCTCGTCGGCGTTGTTCAGCAGCGCCTTGATGTCCGGCTCGCGGCCCTCGGTGGCGTTGTTGAGTTCCTTGGTGATCGTGTTGAGCTGGTCGACCCCGCCGCCGTTGAGCAGCAGCGAGAGCGAGCCCAAGATCTCCTCGACCTCGACGTTGCGGTTGGTGCGCGCGAGCGGGATGGTCGCGCCGTCGGCGAGCGTGCCCTGACCACCGGACGGCGCGGCGAGCTCGACGAACTTCTCGCCGAGCAGGCTCGACTGGCGGATGTTGGCCAGCGCGTTGGCAGGCAGCTTGACGTCGCCGTTGACCCGCACGGTCACCTCGGCGTTCCAGCCGTCCTTGGCCAGCCCGACGGCCTCGACCCGGCCGACCGGCACCTCGTTGACCTTGACCCCGGCCTGCGGCACGAGGTCGAGCACGTCACGGAACTGGACCTTGAGCGTGTACGGGTGATCGCCGAGCTCGGCGCCACCGGGCAGCGGGATGTCGTAGATCCCGCTGAACCCACACCCGCTGACGCTGAACGCGACCGCGGTCACCGCGAGGAAAGCCTTGGTACGCATCACTTTCCTCCCGTGGTGCGCGGCGCGCCGGTGAGCGGCAGCGGCAGCTCCGGGATGGTCCCGTTGTTCGACGCCGCGATGACCTGCGCGATCGACGGCAG
The DNA here is from genome assembly GCF_042734395.1 of Amycolatopsis sp. NPDC059657. Classification (NCBI taxonomy): domain Bacteria; kingdom Bacillati; phylum Actinomycetota; class Actinomycetes; order Pseudonocardiales; family Pseudonocardiaceae; genus Amycolatopsis; species Amycolatopsis sp. NPDC059657. The sequence goes on from NZ_JBHWEB010000093.1 coordinate 8,424, forward strand.
CGGCACCGCGCCGTCGACCAGCCCGGCGATCGACTTACAGGTGTCACCGAGCAGGTCGAGTGCCTTCGGGGTCTGCTTGACCAGGTTGCAGATCATCACCAGCGGCGGCTGGGTCAGCTCGTTGAGGTTGGCGCGCGCGTCGAGCGTGCCGGACGCGGCGTTGTAGCTGTTGACCACGTTGCCGAGGCCGACCGGCGCCACGTCGAGGATCTCCGCGAGCGCGCCGCGCTGGTCGACCAGCGTCTTGGTCACGCTGGCCAGTTTGTCCACATTGGACTTGAGCCGGTCGCGGTTGCGCTCGATGAAGTCACTGACCGACTCCAGCGTGATGCTCAGCTGCTTGACCGTCTCGGCGAGGTTTTCCTTTTCCCCGGCAAGGAATCCGCTGACATCGGCGAGCTGCTGCTCGAACTTGCGTACCTGGCCGTCGCTGTCGGCCAGCGTCTGCGAGAAGCCCGCGAGGTTCTGGATGGTCTTGAACAGGTCGTCCTTGTTGCCCGCCAACGTCCCCGACGCCTGGCCGAGCTTGGTGATCGTCTCGTTGAGCGCCTTGCCGTTGCCGTCGAAGTTCTTCGCGACGGTGTTGAGCAGGTCCGACAGCGAGCCGTTCTTGTTGGCGCCGTTCGGGCCGAGCGACTCGGTCACCCGCGCGAGGCTGGCGTAGAGGTCGTCGACCTCCAGCGGCACCGAGGTCCGGTTGAGCGGGATGGTCGCCCGGTCGGCGATCTTGGCGCCACCCTTGTACGCGGGCGCGAGCTGCACGTACCGGTCACTGACCAGCGACGGGGCCACGATCAGCGCCTGCGCGTCGGCGGGCACCGGCACCGAGCTGTCGTACTCCAGCTCGACCTTGACCTGGTTGCCGATCGGCTCGACCTTGGTCACCTTGCCCATGTCGACGCCGAGCATCCGCACGCTGTTGCCCTCGTAGAGGCCGACGGCGGTGGCGAAGTAGGCGGTCAGGTGGTTGCGGCCCGCGTCCTTGAGCGTCCACCAGAGCGCGGTCGCGACGACCAGCGCCAGCACCACCGCGATCGTGAAGCCGCGGGTGAGCGTCTGTCCCAGCCGGGTGCTCATCATTTCTCGTAGCACCCCTCTTCGTTGATCGGGCCGATCGACGGCAGCAGCAGGCCGCAGATGTAGTTGTCGAACCAGCGGCCGTTGCCGACGGTGTTGGTGAACACCCTGATGAACGGCGCGAACTTCGCGATGCCCTGCGCGAGCGAGTCCTGGTTGCGCTGCAGCATCGAAGTCAGCTGGTCGAGCTGCGCGAGCACCGGGTCGAGCTGCTTGTCGTTGTCGTCGACCAGGCCCTGCAGCTGCGTGGCGAGGTTCTTGGTGCCCTCGAGCAGGTTGCTGATCGCCTGCTTGCGCTTGGCGACCTCGGTCAGCAGCAGGTTGCCGTCGTCGAGCAGCTTCTGCACCTCGGCGTCGCGGTCGACCAGCGTCTGGCTGACCTGGCGGGTGTTGGCCAGCAGGTTCGCCAGTTTCTGGTCGCGCGAGGCGATCGTGTCGGACAGCTTCGAAAGGCCGTTGAGCGCGCCCTTCACGTTGTCCGGGGTGTCCTTGAAGGTGTCCGAGATGACGTCGAAGCTCTTCGCCAGCTGCGTGGTGTCGATGTTGTCGACCGTGCTTGAAAGGTCGCGGAACGCGTCGAGCACGTCGTACGGCGCCATCGTGCGGTCACGCGGGATGGTCACGCCGGGGTCCATCGGCTTCGTGCCCTGCGGGTCGAGCGCCAGGTACTTCTGGCCGAGCACCGTCTTGATCTTGATGGCGGCGCTGGTCTTGTCGCCGATCCAGGCGCCGGAGACCTTGAACGAGATCTTGACCTTGTCCCCGTCGAGCGCGACGTCGGAGACCTTGCCGACCTTCACGCCCGCGACGCGCACGTCGTTGTCCTTCTGGATGCCGGAGGCCTCGCTGAAGTCGGCGCTGTAGGTCGTGCCGCCGCCGATCACCGGGAGATCCTCGGAGTTCAGCGCCGCGATCAGGCCGAGCCCGAGCACGGTGATGCCGACCAGCGCGATCGGCACCGGGTTGCGCTTCTGGAACGACTTCATGCGCCACACCTGGCCCTGGTCGCGGGCATGATGGGCAGGTCGATCGGCTCGTTGATCAACGGGGGCAAGGCCACACTGCCCTTCGCCTCACAGAGGTAGAAGTTGAACCAGGAGCCGTAGTCGGCCGTGCGCGACAGTGCTGCGACCTTCTGGGGCAGGAACTGGATGAAGTGCTCGACGACCGGCTCGTTGTCGTTGAGGTTCTTGGTCAGCGTGCCGAGCGCGGCGATGTCGTCCTTGAGCGGCTGACGGCCCTTCTCCAGCAGCCCGGCCGTGGTGTCGGCGAGCTTGCCGAGCGAATCGATCGCGTCGCCGATCGGCTTGCGGTCCTGCGCCAGTCCCGAGACCAGCTGCTGCACCTTGACGATCAGGTCGGACAGCTGCGGGCTGTGCGCGTTGACCGTCTCCAGCGTGCTGTTGAGGTTGTCGATGACCTGGCCGATCACCTGGTCCTTGTTGGCGATCGCGGTGGTCAGCGACGCCGTGTGCGCCAAGAGACTGTCGATCGTGCCGCCTTCGCCCTGCAGCACCTGGATGACCTCGTAGGACAGCTTGTTGACGTCCTCGGGGTTGAGCGCGACGAACAGCGGCTTGAAGCCGTTGAACAGCTCGGTCAGGTCCAGAGCCGGCTTCGTCCGGTCGATCGGGATGCTGCCGCCGGGCTCGAGCATCTTGCCCGAGTCGTCGGTGCCCTCGCCGAGCGAGACGTAGCGCTGGCCGACCAGGTTGCGGAACTTGATCTGCGCGGTGACCCCGGCGGGCAGCCTGCGTCCGGCGTCGACCTCGAACTCGACCTCGGCCTGGCGCTTGTCGACGATCTTGACGTCCTTGACCTGGCCGACCCTGACCCCCGCGATGCGGACGTCGTCGTTGGCCAGCAGCAGCGTCGCGTCGGAGAAGCGCGCCTTGTAGCTGTTGGTGCTGGTCGTGTTGATGTTCGCGATGCTGATGCCCAGCACGGTGGTGAACAGCACGGTGATCACGATGAAGATGCTCAGCTTGATGAGCGGTGCGAGCAGTCCCCTCATTTGACCGTCACCTCCGCACCCCGGTAGAGCGGGCCGACGAGCAGCGTGGCCCAGCTGGGCACGGCCGCGGCGTCCATGCCGACCTGCGGGCCGAGCAGCTGGGCGAGGAAGCCCTGCTCACCGGCGGTGTTCGCCGGGTTGCCGCCCGCGGCGCCGTTGCCGTTGTAGCCACCGGCGTCGGCGATGAAGTTGCTCGGGTTGAGCCCGTCGTCGATGGTCTTCGCGGCGGGCGGCGAGACGCTGCCGTCCTTGATCGGACCGTCCGGCGGATGCTGCGGGAAGTTCGCGGGCGGATTCTTCATGGCGTAGCAACGCGGTCCGCGCTTGTCGAGGAACTCCGGCTCGTCCCTGCCCGCGATGTACGGCCCACGGGTGGTGGTGATCTCGATGGTCGCGTGCAGACCGGGGTGATCGGTGCCCTTGCCGAGCGCCTTGTCGATCTTGGGCACGAGATCCGCCATCTGCCCGATCACGCAGGGGTACTCGGGCGCGTACTTGGCGAGCAGCTCAGCGGTCGGCCGCGCCGTGTCGGCGAGCCGGATGATGTTGTCGGAGTTGGCCTCCAGGAACGCCTGCAGGTCCACCGACGCCTTGGTCATGCTCGCGTAGAGGTTCGAGAGGTTCGACTGCTGGTCCACGATCGTCCTGGTCGTGGTGCTCAGGTTGTCGAGGCTCGACACCAGGTCCGGCGCCACCTTGTTGACGTTGTCGGTGAACTTCGTGAACGCCTGGAGATCGTGCTGCAGGTCAGGCAGCAGATGCGGGTTCAGGTCACCGATGTACTGGCCGAGCTGCGCGAGCGTCTCACCGAGCGGCTTGCCGCGGTCCTGCAGCGCGGTCGAGATCGCGGTCAGCGTCGCGGAGAGCTTCTGCGGCTGGACGGCCTGCAGCACGGGTAGTAGGTGGGAGAAGGCCTGCTCCAGCTCGACCGCGTTGGAGGTGCGGTCCTGCGGAATGACGTCGCCGTCGTGCAGTGCGCGCGCGGACGGCTGCTCCGGGATCTCCAGCGAGACGAACCGCTCGCCGAACAGCGTCTTCGGCAGGAACCGCGCGGAGACGTTCTCGGGGATGAGCTGGGCGTGCTCCGGGTCGAGCGCGAGCGTCAGCTCGGCGCCTTCCGGGGTGGCGTCGATGTTCTTGACCGAGCCGACGATCAGCCCGCGCACCTTGACGTCGGACTGGGTGATCAGCTGGTTGCCGATCCGGTCAGCCAGCAGTTTCACGCTCACCACCTTGGTGAACGCCTTGTCGTACAGGGCGATGCTGAGCGCGACGCCTCCGACGAGCACGACGATCAGCGCGAGGCCCAGCAGCCTCCGCCTGATCGTGGCGATCCCGCTCATCCAGCGATCCTTACCGTCACGTCGGTTCCCCAGATGGCGAAACCGATGAAGAAGTTCACGATCGAGACCGTGACAATGCTGAGCCGGACGGCCTTGCCGACCGCCACGCCGACGCCTGCCGGGCCGCCGCTGGCCCGGTAGCCGAAGTAACAGTGCGACAGGATGATCAGCACACTGAAGATCAGCACTTTTATGAACGAATAGAGCACGTCTTGCGGTGGTAAGAACAGGTCGAAGTAATGGTCGTAGGTTCCGGCTGACTGGTTGTAGATGTAGATAACGACCAAGCGTGACGCCAGATACGAACTCAGCAGGCCGATCACGTACAGCGGGATGACCGCGACGAACCCGGCGATGATCCGGGTGGTCACCAGGTACGGCAGGCTCGGCACGCCCATCACCTCGAGCGCGTCGATCTCCTCGGAGATCCGCATGGCCCCGAGCTGGGCGGTGAAACCGGCGCCGACGGTCGCCGACAGCGCGAGCCCCGCGACCAGCGGCGCTATCTCGCGGGTGTTGAAGAACGCGGTCAGGAAGCCGGTGAACGCCGAGGTGCCGATCGAGTTCAGCGCCGAGTAACCCTGCAGGCCGACCAGCACACCGGTGAACAACGTCAGGCCGACCATCACGCCGACCGTGCCACCGATGACCGCCAGCGAGCCGGATCCGAAGCTCACCTCGGCCAGCAGCCGCAGGATCTCCTTCGTGTACCGGCGGATGGCGCGGGGCGTCCACGCGAGCGCGCGCCCGTAGAACGACATCTGGTCGCCGAGCGTGTCGAGGGTCTGTAGTGGGCGGTTCGCGATCCGCTTCGCGCCCTGGGTGAAGGAACTCATGGGGCTAGTCCAGCTTTCCAGGAACGATCTGCAGGTAGATCAGCGTGATCACGAAGTTGACCACGAACAGCATCAGGAAGGTGATGACCACGGACTGGTTCACCGCGTCACCCACTCCCTTCGGCCCGCCGGACGGGTGCAGCCCCCGGTAGGAGGCCACGACCGCGGCGATGAAACCGAAGATCAGCGCCTTGAACTCACCGACCCACAGGTCGGGAAGCTGTGCGAGCGCGGAGAAGCTCGCCAGGTAGGCGCCGGGCGTCCCGCCCTGCAGCACCACGTTGAAGAAGTAGCCGCCGAGCACGCCGATGACGCTGACCATGCCGTTGAGCAGCAGCGCGACCAGCATCATCGCGAGCGTGCGGGGCACGATCAGCCGCTGCACGGCCGAGACCCCGAGCACCTCCATCGCGTCGATCTCTTCGCGAATGGTCCGCGCGCCGATGTCGGCACAGATGGCACTGCCACCCGCACCGGCGACGAGCAACGCCGTGACCAGCGGACTCGCCTGCTGAACGGTGGCGAGCACCGATCCGGCACCGGTGTACGACTGCGCGCCGAGCTGCCGCGCGAGCGAACCGAACTGCAGCGAGATGACCGCGCCGAACGGAATCGCGACCAGCGCCGTCGGCAAGATCGTGACGCTGGCGATGAACCAGGCCTGCTGGATGAACTCACGCAGCTGGAACGGCCGCTGAAAGATCCCGCGAATGATGTCGAGCCCGAGAGCGAACAGATTCCCGGTCTCTTTCAGCATGCCTAGACCAGGGATCTTGGCCTTGGTGGCCGATGAACTCATCCCTCACCCTGCCCTGGATCAGCCGGTCGCATGCGGTGCTGACCTGGTCTTTGCTGCCCGGGGAACTGGGCGACCTGATCAGCGGGCAGCTGCCCCTGGTGCTGGCTGGGCACCGGCCCCGGGCTCGGCCGCGGCGGCCCGGTCTTCACCAGCTTGTGCGGGCTCACGCCATAACGGTGCTGGTCCTCCGGGCTGAGGGACTCGATGATCCCCTCCTGCGCGGCGGGCGGGAGCGTGTGCAGGATCCGCATGACGCGGTCCTTGCGTCGCCGCTCACCGGCACGTTCCGGCAAACCGGGGCTGGGCTGCATCTGCGGGATGACCCCGCGCACGTCCTCATCGGGCGAACCGTCGTGGTGCCCGGCGGCGGCCTCGGCCTCTTCACGGGCCATGGTCGCGGTGTCCTTTTCTTCGGACATCCCGATCGGCCCGCGCTTGCGCCCGTTCAGGAACTGCTCGACCACGGGCTCATCGCTGGTCAGCAGCACCTCGCGCGGCCCGAACATGACCAGCTCCTTGCGGAACAGCATGCCCAGGTTGTCCGGCACGGTCCGCGCCAGGTTGATGTTGTGGGAGACGATCAGGATCGTCGCGTCGATCTGCGTGTTGAGATCGATCAGCAGCTGCGAGATGTACGCGGTGCGCACGGGGTCGAGCCCGGAGTCCGGCTCGTCGACCAGGATGATCTGCGGGTCCAGCACGAGAGCGCGGGCCAGCCCGGCCCGCTTGCGCATACCACCGGAGATCTCACCGGGAAGTTTCTTGTCCGCGCCGGCGAGACCGGTCATCTCCAGCTTGTCCTGGACGATCTTGCGGATCTCGGTCTCGGACTTCTTGGTGTGCTCCCGCAGCGGGAACGCCACGTTGTCGTACAGGTTCATGGACCCGAAGAGGGCACCATCCTGGAAGAGCACCCCGAAGAGCTTCCGGATCTCGTAGAGCTTGTGCTCGGAGCAGGTGACGATGTCGACACCGTTGATCACGCAGCGCCCGCGGTCGGGCTTCAGCAGCCCGATCATCGACTTGAGGAACACCGACTTGCCGGTACCCGACGGCCCGAGCATTGCCGACACCTCACCAGGGGGAAGCGTCAGTGTGACGTCCCGCCAGATGGCCTGCTTACCGAAGGACTTGGTCAGACCTTCGACGACCACCTCGGCACCCATCGCACCTCCCGGAGCTGTTCCGCATCGAACCGCCGCACTTCTCGCACCGTAGGTCCCGGTGTCAGACCGTCAACCAGGCTCAACGAGTGGAGTGGGCACAGGTTACTCACCAGTTTTATCCCCTGACCACCCCCAAGGTGATCGTCATCCGGCCGTGACCGGACACCCGCAGCACCGTAGTGCACCGCACCCTTTTCCGCAGCGTCGTCGTGAGTGGTATTGCCGGTTAGAACCGGCAATACCACTCACGACCAAACAAAAAGGGCGAGCACTCGCGATGAGTGCCCACCCTTTTCGGAAGTGGAGCCAGTCCGCCTAGGCGGCTGAAATCACTTGATGACGATCTTGGCGCCCGCGGCCTCGAGCTTCTCCTTGGCGGCCTCGGCGGCCTCCTTGTCGACCTTCTCGAGGAGAGCCTTGGGGGCGGCCTCGACGAGGTCCTTGGCCTCCTTCAGGCCCAGACCGGAGACGACCTCACGGACGACCTTGATGACCTGGATCTTCTTGTCACCGGCGGACTCGAGGACGACGTCGAACTCGTCCTGCTCCTCGGCGGCGGCCGGGGCGGCACCGGCGGGGCCGGCGGCGATGACGGCGGCCGGGGCGGCGGCGGTGACGTCGAAGGTGGTCTCGAACTCCTTGACGAACTCGGACAGCTCAAGCAGCGTCAGCTCCTTGAAAGCGTCGATCAGCTCGGTGGTGCTCAGCTTCGCCATGATGGCTTCCTCTCAGAAAACGAACTAAAAGAGTTCGGGGTGGTGGGGTGTTCAGCTCTCGGCAGGTGCTTCAGCGGGTGCTTCGGCAGGTGCATCGCCAGACTCGTCCTTGCGCTTGTCCTCCAGCGCGGCGGCCAGGCGGGCGACCTGGGCAGCCGGCGCCTGGAACAGCGCCGCGGCCTGGGACAGCTTCGCCTTGAACGCGCCCGCGGCCTTGGACAGCAGGACCTCGCGGCTGTCGAGGTCAGCGATACGGCTGATCTCGTCGACGCTGAGGGCGCGGCCGTCCATGTAGCCGCCCTTGATGACAAGCGCGTTGTTGTCCTTCGCGAAGTCGCGAAGCGCCTTCGCGGCGTCGACCGCTTCGCCGGTGACGAAGGCGATGGCGGTCGGGCCGACGAACAGGTCTTCGAGGCCCTCGACGCCAGCGTCCGTGGCGGCACGCTTGACGAGGGTGTTCTTCGCGACCTGGTAGTTGGCGCTGGTGCCGAGAGCAAGACGCAGCTTGGAAAGCTGGGCCACGGAAAGACCGGAGTACTGCGTGACAACGGTTGCCGAGCTGGTGCGGAAGTTCTCCGCGATCTCGGCGACGGCCGCCACCTTGTCGGGCTTCGCCATGGTCGCCTCCTCTCTTGGCTAGTGATCACTGGCCTGAAGGAGTCCCCGAAACGACGAAAACGCCCCAGCGCAGACAGGCGCGGGGCGTCAAGAGCACAATGAAGTGCAAGCCTCGTTCCTCCTGCGCGGGCCGCCCGTAGCTACGGGACCTTCGTTCTCCACACCAGGAGGCGCGGAAGAAAACCAGCGGTCTTCGGTAGAACCATTGACAAGCATACGTCACCGCAGATCAGCCCCGTTTCGACCCCCCTTTAACGGGTAAGAGGGCCCTGGAGCGGGCATCATGTAGGACGTGGCGGAACAGCGTGGAGACGACCAGCCGGGCCAGGAGCTCCAGCCGAGCAACCCGGCTTCACCGCAACCCCTCGACGAGGAGCAGCTGCGGCAATTCCAGCAGTTCCAACAGTTTCAGGACTACCTGAAGTTCACCGAGGCCCAGCGCCAAGGCGGCGGTGTCGTGCCCGCTCAGCCGCAACCGTCATGGCAGCAGGGCCCGCCCGGCGAGATCGTGCCCGCGCCGCCACGCAAGCTGAAGGCGCCGAAGTGGGCCACCTGGCTGGGCAAGAAGGTGCTGGCCTGGGTGATCGCGATCGTCCTGCTGGGTCTCGCCGCGACCTGGGCGTACAACCACTTCTTCCCGAGCGACGATGGCAAGACCTCGGAGCAGCTCGCGAAGGAAGGCGGCGGCACCTACAAGACGAACCTGCTCTACTCGACCACCCCGTACGAGGCGGTCTGGTTCATCTACAACAACGTCGCGCAGGGCATCGCCAAGGACGCCTGCCCCCGCTTCAAGGACGGCGCCGACCAGAAGTTCGCCGGTCACATGGGCTTCACCGACTGCAAGACCGCCATCGAGGCGCTGCACGCGAAGGTGACCAACCAGAGCGACTACGCGCGCTCGATGCCGATGAGCGTCTCCGACCCGATCACCAGCGACACCCTGACGATCAGCTCGTGCAAGTTCGGCGGCGCGCACGACGGTCCGCCGCTGGGCGCCTTCGTGGTCCAGAAGGTCAACAAGGGTCAGTGGATCATCATCGACCACATCGACGAACCGAACCCGTGCCCGGCGCCCACGCCGAGCAGCAGCCCGACCAACTAAACGTCCTGAGCCACCAGGAAATCGACCAAAGCCCCTGAGAACTCGGGCGACATGATCGCCATCAGGTGATCACCCGGCACCCTGATCAACCGGGCGCCCGCGATCGCCGCCGCCAGCCGCTCCGGCTCGGCGGCCAGCGGATCCTGGTCGCCCGCAAGGACCAGCGTCGGCACCGTGATCGCCGTCAGATCCATCTGCGTCGGCCGGGCCGCCCGCGCGACAGCGGACAGCGCCTGCCGATCGGCGCCGAGCATGTCGGCCAGCACCCGGAACGCCGCGCTGGCGGGCGGCAGGGAATGCGGTTCGTCGGTCAGCAACGCGGCACTGATCTGCTCGGGTGTGACGACGCGTGTGTCCACGCCGCCGAAGTCGACGATTCCCGACCCGACTCCGCCGGTCGCCAGGCACCGGACGCGCTTGTCCACCGCGGTGACGCCCAGCGCGATGATCGCGCCCATCGAGTAGCCAACGAGCGAAACCTCGTCCAGCTCAAGGAAATCGAGCAGCGCGGAGACGTCGCGGGCCATCGTGTCTTCGCTGTAGCGGGACTCGTCGTGCGGTTTCTCCGAACGGCCGTGGCCGCGCGCGTCGAGCGAAATGACCGTGAAGCCTGCCGCGGTCAATGCGGCGACGACGCCGGGTCCCATCCAGTTCGCGTTCGTGTCGGCGGCGAAACCGTGCTGCAGCACCACCGGACGGCGGCGGGAGCCGTCACCGGCCCAGCGGGTGAAGTTGAGCTGGAGTCCGTCAAACGAAGCGAAAGTCGGCATCCCTTTATCTCACACGAAAAAGGGCGGCCCCGCCGGAAGCGGGGCCGCCCTTTTCAGTGATGTCTCTAACTTACGCTTCCTCGGAAAGCAGGTTGCGCGTGCGCATCGGGTCGACCGGGATGCCCGGGCCCATCGTCGTGGCGAAGGTGACCTTCTTGAGGTACTTGCCCTTCGCGGAAGACGGCTTGGCACGCAGGACCTCGTCCAGCGCGGCCGCGTAGTTTTCCACCAGCTTCTCGGTGTCGAACGAGGCCTTGCCGATCACGAGGTGCAGGTTGGCCTGCTTGTCGACGCGGAAGTTGATCTTACCGCCCTTGATGTCCGAGACAGCCTTCGCGACCGCGGGGGTCACGGTGCCGGTCTTCGGGTTCGGCATCAGGCCACGCGGGCCGAGGATGCGGGCGATACGACCGACCTTGGCCATCTGGTCCGGCGTCGCGATCGCGGCGTCGAAGTCGAGCCAGCCACCCTGGATGCGCTCGATCAGTTCGTCGGTGCCCACCGCGTCGGCGCCTGCGGCTTCGGCCTCAGCGGCCTTGTCACCAACGGCGAAAACGATGACGCGAGCGGTCTTACCGGTGCCGTGCGGCAGGTTCACGGTGCCGCGGACCATCTGGTCGGCCTTACGAGGGTCGACACCGAGGCGCATGGCGACCTCAACGGTGGCGTCCATCTTGGTCTTGGAGGTCTCCTTGGCCAGCTTCGCGGCCTCGAGCGGGGCGTACAGCCGCTCGCGGTCCACCAGCTCAAGGGCCTGACGGTAGGCCTTGCTGTGCTTGGTCATGCTTCTGTCCTTTGACTATCGAAACTGGATCAGTGTGGTGTGTGAGCCAGCACTGGCTCTCCCACGTGGTGCTGGTGACGAAACGTCAGTCGACGACCGTGATGCCCATCGAACGAGCAGTACCGGCGATGATCTTCGCGGCCTGGTCGATGTCGTTGGCGTTCAGGTCGGTCTTCTTCGTGGTGGCGATCTCGCGGACCTGGTCCCAAGTGACCTTGGCGACCTTGGTCTTGTGCGGCTCGCCGGAGCCCTTCTCGACACCAGCGGCCTTGAGCAGCAGCTTGGCGGCGGGCGGGGTCTTCAGCTTGAAGTCGAACGACCGGTCTTCGTACACGGAGATCTCGACCGGGACGACGTCCCCACGCTGCGACTCGGTCGCGGCGTTGTAGGCCTTGCAGAACTCCATGATGTTGACGCCGTGCTGACCCAGCGCGGGGCCGACCGGCGGCGCGGGGTTGGCCGCACCCGCCTTGATCTGCAGCTTGATGATCGCCGCAAGCTTCTTCTTCTTGGGTGGCATTTCTGTGTGTCCTTCTTAACTGACTTGAGTCCCCCGCACACCTGCCAGTGCCCGGGGACTGCCGGCCGTCTCGCGGCCGTCAGATCTTGGAGACCTGGTTGAACGACAGCTCGACCGGCGTCTCCCGGCCGAAGATCGAAACCAGGACCTTCAGCTTCTGCCCATCGGCGTTGACCTCGGAGATCGTCGCGGGCAGCGTGGCGAACGGGCCGTCCATGACGGTGACCGACTCGCCGACCTCGAAGTCGACCTCGACGGTCCCGCCGCCGAGCTGCGCCTCCGCCGAGGAGCTGTCGCCCTTGCCGGGCTTGGCCGGTGCCGCCTTCTCGACCTGCGGCGCGAGGAACTTCAGCACCTCGTCCACGGTGAGCGGCGACGGCCGCGAGGTGGCGCCGACGAACCCGGTGACACCCGGGGTGTTGCGCACCGCGCTCCAGGAGGCGTCGTTGAGGTCCATCCGAACCAGGATGTAGCCGGGCAGCACCTTGCGCTGCACCTGCTTGCGCTGGCCGTTCTTGATCTCGGTGACCTCTTCGGTCGGTACCTCGATCTGGAAGATGTAGTCCTCGACGTCCAGCGTCTGCGTACGGGTCTCGAGGTTGGTCTTGACCTTGTTCTCGTACCCGGCGTACGAGTGCACGACGTACCACTCGCCCGGCGCCGCGTTGAGCTCGGCGCGCAGCTGCGCGACCGGGTCGTCGGCGGCGGGGGCGGGCTCGGCCGCCGCTTCCTCGGCGACGTCGGCGTCCTCCGCGGCCACCTCGACGGGCTCAGTGTGTGCGGAGTCCTCGTCGCCGAGGGCCGAGTGCACCTGCTCGTCGGAAAGCTCGGTCAGATCCTGACCGGCTGCTGTGCCGTTCTCGGAGGTCACGTTCCGTCCTCTCAACCTTGATCGCTATGCCGTGTTCGCCCCGGGCAGGGGCCCGCGTCGACGCCGCGGGCGCACTCAGCCGAACAGCCAGAACACGCCCTTAGCGAACAACAAGTCCAAACCACTGACCAGCGCCACCATGAAGATGACGAAGACCATGACGACGGTCGTGTAGGTGACCATCTGCTTGCGCGTCGGCCAGATGACCTTGCGCAGCTCCGCCCAGACCTCGCGGGCGAACCGCATGAGGCGGCTCAGCGGGGAGGACATCTTCTCCTTGCGGTCACGCTTCGGAGTGGGCCGGTCCTTCGCGTCGGCGCTCTTGTCCTTGGGAGCCTTGGCATCCCCGGACTTGCCCGACGGGCGTGCGGAGGCACGACGCTGACGCCGTTCAGCGGCGGTGGCCGGACGCGAAGCCTTGGGCTCCTGGTCCGTGTCCTTCTCGCCGCTGGTGTCGCTGTCGCTCACGACCACTCCTCCGCTTCACCACGTGGTTGACGCAGGGGTGACAGGACTTGAACCTGCAACCTGCGGTTTTGGAGACCGCTGCTCTGCCAATTGAGCTACACCCCTTTGGGACCCACCCTAGCGGTCCCGAGGACGCATTTCATCGTCCCCACATCCATGCGGGGATGACCGTAGTGCGTTCCAAGGCCAGAAGTCTACGGCAACCCGCGGAGGCATCCGCAACCGAGTGGCACTAGCCCGGTTTCCAGCAGCTCACCGCCGTGAAAACCCAGTGCCGCCGCCGGTCGGCCGTGCCAGTATCGGCCGCATGGTCCACTCACGAGTATCCGCCAGGATCGCCGCGATCAAGCCATCGGCCACCCTGGCCGTCGACGCCAAGGCGAAGGCGCTGAAGGCGCAAGGCCGCCCGGTGATCGGCTTCGGCGCCGGGCAGCCGGACTTCCCGACCCCGGAGCACGTGGTCGAGGCGGCGGCCGCGGCCACCCGCGAGCGCGTCAACCACGGCTACACCGCCGCGGCGGGCTTGCCCGAACTGCGCGAGGCCATCGCCGCGAAGACGCTCCGCGACTCGGGGCTGACCCTCGATCCGTCACAGATCGTAGTCACCAACGGCGGCAAGCAGGCGGTCTATTCCGCGTTCGCGACGCTGCTCGATCCCGGCGACGAGGTGCTGCTGCCCGCGCCGTACTGGACGACCTACCCCGAGTCGATCACGCTGGCAGGCGGCGTTCCGGTGCAGGTCACGGCCGACGAGTCGACCGGCTACCTGGTCACCGTCGAGCAGCTCGAGGCCGCCAGGACCTCGCGCACGAAGGTCCTGTTGTTCAACTCGCCGTCGAACCCGACCGGCGCGGTCTACCCGCGCTCGGCGATCGAGGAGATCGGCCGCTGGGCGCTCGAGCACGGCATCTGGGTGGTCACGGACGAGATCTACGAGCACCTGGTCTACGACGGCGCCGAGTCGCACTCGCTGCCCGTGGTGGTCCCCGAGCTCGCCGACACCACGCTCGTGCTCAACGGCGTCGCCAAGACGTACTCGATGACCGGCTGGCGCGTCGGCTGGATCGCCGGGCCCGCCGACGTGATCAAAGCGGCCGCGAGCTATCAATCCCACCTGTGCGGAAACGTCTCGAACGTGGCGCAGCGCGCGGCCGTCGCGGCGGTCGGCGGGCCGCTGACCGTGGTCCATGAAATGCGCGCGGCATTCGACCGGCGGCGGCAGTTGATCATTTCCATGCTGGCCAAGATCCCCGGCGTGGAAACACCGGTCCCACAGGGTGCTTTTTACGTCTACCCGTCCGTAAAAGCCTTGCTGGGCAAGGAAATTCGTGGCGAGCGGTCGGCGGACACGGTCGAACTCGCCGAGCTGATCCTGCGCGAGGCGGAGGTCGCCGTCGTGCCGGGTGAGGCATTCGGCACACCCGGTTATTTCCGGTTGTCCTATGCGCTTTCCGACGAGGAAATCGTCGAAGGAATCACCCGCTTGGGCGAGCTGCTGAGCTGAGTACGGGAGAGTTCGCGTAGAAACGACCGGGTGGGAAGAAAAGCAGCGGAGGCTGCCTGCTGATCGTCGTGGTCGCCGCGGCGGTGCTCGGATTCGGCTACTACAGGTCGAAGCACGGGGCCTCGGACTCGCCGCCGGACAGTCCGGCCACCGGCGGCGGCACCGGCCGGTACGTGGCGCTCGGCGACTCGTACACGTCCTCGCCCAAGACAGGCAACGCCGCGGGCACGCCGGCGGGTTGCGACCGGTCGGCCAACAACTACCCGCATCTGGTCTCGGCGAAGATCAACCCCGCCGAGTTCGCCGACGTCAGCTGCAGCGGCGCGACCACCGACCACATGGCGGGCAGCACCTGCTCGACCACGAACGCGGCCGCGTCGCCCTGCCGCGACCGGCTGACCGCGGGCGGGCGCGACCAGCTCGCCGAGGGCATCGAGGCGACGGCGCCACGCGTCGGCCAGGTGCTCGACAAGATCCATGAGAAGGCGCCCCAGGCCCGCGTGATCGTCGCCGGCTACCCGACGGTGCTGCCGGACGGGGACGGGTGCTGGCCGACGCTACCGGTCGGCTCAGGCGATATGGCGTACTTCCGCGAGGCGCTCGGCAAGCTGAACGACATGCTCGCCGAGCAGGCGAAGTCCCATGACGCCGGCTTCGCCGACACGGCGACGCCCAGCATGGGCCACGACCTCTGCACGGCCGCGGGCACGCGCTGGATCGAACCGGTCGTGCCCGCGGCGAAGGCCATCTCCCTGCACCCCCAACGCGCGGGGTGAGCAGGGGATGGCCGACGTGGTGCTGAAGCTGCTCGACTAGAGCCTGACTACCGTCTGGGCCTTGCCGAGTACGGTCTTGCCGTCGAACTTGGCGGTGATGTCGACCCTGGCGGTGCCGTTCTCGCGGACCTCGGCGACCTTCGCGGTGAACTCGACGAGCGCGCCGTCGGCGTCGTCCGGCACGACCACCGGCCTGGTGAACCGGACGTAGTACTCCAGCAGCTTGCCGGGGTCGCCCAGCCAGTCGGTGACGATCCGGCCGGCGAGCGCCATGGTGAGCATGCCGTGCGAGATGACGTCCGGCAGGCCGACCTCCTTGGCGAACCGCTCGTTCCAGTGGATCGGGTTGAAGTCGCCGGACGCGCCGGCGTAGCGCACCAGCTGGTCACGCGTGACGTGCACGGTCACCGGGGGCAGCTGGGTTCCGACCTCGACGCTCACGCTTCTTCCCTCCGGACCACGAGCTGGGCACGAGTCGTGCAGACGAGCTCATCGCCATCGGCCGCGATGTCGGCGCGCAGGGTGATGAAGTCGTTGCCCGCGCGGTCCATGATGTCGTCGACATAGACGGTCAGCGACAGCACGTCACCGGCGTGCACCGGCCGCACGTGGTTGAACGACTGGTCGCCGTGCACCATGCGCGAGTAGTCGAGCCCGAGCTCGGGGTCGGAGACGACCACGTTGATCGCGGCGAGGTTGATCGTGGTGAGGAAGGTCGGCGGGGCGATCACATCGGGATACCCGGCCGCCTTGGCCGCTTCCGGGTCGCGATAGATCGGGTTGGCGTCGCCGATGGCGTCCGCGAACTCCTTGATCTTCTCCCGGCTGACTTCGTACGTGCTGGTCGGCGGGTAACTCCGCCCGACAAAAGATTGATCGAGGGCCACCCGGCGAGACTACCCGGAGCCGTGTCACGGCGAGCGGCGTGAGCTGGGCGGGTAAGTCACGCCACGGCAAAAAGCCGCCCCGGGGGAAACCGGGGCGGCTCATGCGAAGCGTGGAAGAACCGCTTACGTCAGCGGGTCTCTTTGTGAGTCCGGTGCGTACCGCAGTTCGGGCAGAACTTCTTCATCTCCAAGCGGTCCGGGTCGTTGCGCCGGTTCTTCTTGGTGATGTAGTTGCGGTGCTTGCACTCTTCGCACGCCAGCGTGATCTTGGGTCGCACGTCAGTGGAAGCCACAGCATTTCCTTTTCTCTAAAATTCAAAGCAGGTCCGCACAGCCTACCGACTGCTGCGGGGGTCCAGGGGGCGGCAGCCCCCTGGCGGGGTCTGGGTGCGCGGGCTAACCTACGCCCCCAGGTTCAATTGCGGAGCGGCAGCGGGAGCGCGTTAGCGCGACCGCAACCCACCCAGCCGCGTAGCGATGGCCGGACTTGAACCGGCGACACAACGATTATGAGTCGTTTGCTCTGCCAACTGAGCTACACCGCCCTGACATGACCCAAGCCGCGACACGCGTGCGCATCGCGGCCAGATCACCGAGCCCCTTTACGGAATCGAACCGTAGACCTTCTCCTTACCATGGAGACGCTCTGCCGACTGAGCTAAAGGGGCGTTGCTCAACTTCTTGCCCTGTAAAGGTTACACACCCCCGGAAGGCCCTTCGCAAGGGGGTACCCGATCGGTAAAACCTCAGGTCAGGAGGGTCAAAACGGTCTCCTGGTGCCTGCCGAGCGAGCGAGCCGTCCGAGCCTGCAGCCAAGCCTCCAGGCGGTCCTCAGGCAGCGGACGGGAGATCAGGTAGCCCTGAGCCACGTCACAGCCCATCGCCTCCAGCTGATCGCGCGCGACGTCCTCTTCGACGCCTTCCGCGACGACCGTCAGGCCGAGCGAGTGACCGAGCTCGACGATCGAGCGGACCACGGCGAGGTCGCCGAGGTCGGTGCCCATGCCGAGCACGAAGCTCTTGTCGATCTTCACCTGGTCGACCGGCAGCTGCCGCAGGTACGCCAGCGACGAGTACCCGGTGCCGAAGTCGTCGACGGCGAGCTCGACGCCCAGTGCGGACAGCTCACGCAGGATCGGCAACGCCTTCTGCGGGTCGGACATGACGCCCGACTCGGTCAGCTCGAACGTCACCAGTGACGGCGGCACGTCGAAGCGCTCCAGCGCCGCCGCGACCTTGGCCGGAAACTCCTCGTCGGCCAGATTACGGACGGAGATGTTGACCGCGGCCGAGATGCGCAGACCCTCGTCGAGCCATTTGCGGACGCGCTTCAGCGACTCTTCGAGCACGAACTCCGTCAGCACGCCGATCAGGCCTGCCGCCTCGATGGCGGGCACGAACTCGTCGGGGCCGAGCCTGCCGAACTCCGGGTGCACCCAGCGGACGAGCGCCTCGACGCCGGCGACCTGACGGTTCGGCAGCGAGATCTTGGGCTGGTAGTGCACCGAGACCTGGCCGTCCTCCAGCGACTGGCGGAACTGGGTGACCATCTGGAACCGGCGCATGAAGATCTGGCCCATGCTCGGCGCGTAGCCGCGGACCTCCTCGCCGCCCTTGGTGGCGCGGACCGCGACGTCGGCGCGCTGCAGCAGCACGTCGATGTCCATCAGCTCGCCCGTTTCCTCCGGAGCCGCGTAGCCGACCATGGCGTTGGCCTCGACCAGCAGCCGGTCGACCGGGTAGGGCGCGGAGAGATCGTCGCGCAGCCGCTCGGCGGCCTGGTGCGCGTTCTCGGGTGCGACGTCGACCAGCAGCGCCGCGAACGAGGCGCCCTCCAGCCGCGCGAGCGGGACGTCGGGGCCGAGCGCGTCCTTGAGACGGCGGCCGGCGGCGACCAGCATGCGGTCGGCCCAGGTGTAGCCGAGCGCGTCGCTGACCGTGGAGAAGATGTCGAGGTCGATGCGCAGCACGACCGAGTTCGGGAACTCACGCAACGGCTCGCGGGCGACGTGCCTGAAGCCGAGGCGGTTGAGATGGCCGGTCAGCGGATCGTGGTAGGCGTCGTGGCGCAGCGTGGCCAGCAGGCGGCGGTTGTCGAGCGAGGTGGCCAGGTGGCTCGCCATGGTGCCGAGCAGCTGGACGTCGTACTTGCCGAAACCACGCCAGCGGGACAGCCGGTCGTGCGCCTCGACGACGCCGAGCAGCTGGTTCGCGCTGCGCAGTGGCACGACGAGCGCTTCCTGCGCGCCGCGGTCGAGCAGCGCCGCGCGGACGTCGGGATTCGCTTCGGTGATCCGGAAATGACGGACGTGCGCCCCGGGCAGGCGCAGCAGCGGGTCGTCACTGGCGGCGTCGCTGACCGGCAGCGCGTCACCGGCGACGACGACGCGCATGGCGTCCGTCGGCTCGAGCCGCAGCCGCAGCACCACACGGCCGGCGGCGAGCTGGTCCTTGATGCGTTCGGCGATCGTCGCCCACTCGCGGACGTCGACACCGCCGACGAGATCGTCCGAGCGGCTCGCGGGGCGCGCGGCGGCCTGCTGACCGGAGCGCGCGACCATCAGGCTCACGTCAGAGAGCGCTTCCATGTCGCGTTGCTCGCGCAGCAGATCGGAGTACGCCCAATACAACGCGGTGAGGCCGAGGAACACGGCGAGCACCAACGGCCAGGCCGCCGGGGTGTTCGAAATGACCAAATAGCCGGACAGACCGACCGAAGCGTTCACGAAACCGACGACCAGGATCCGGCCGGTGAGCCGCAGCGCGGTGCTGACCCGCATCCGGCGGCGCAGCACCCGGACGGCGGCGAGCGCGAGCAGCGTGCTCACCAGCGGTGCGGTGAGCGTGCCCGCGAGCGCGGCAGGCCAAGGCATGAGCGCCGGATTGCCCATCGCCTGCTTGACCAGCCCGGCGACCGCGAAGGCGCCGGTGATCTCGAGCAGGAAGGCGCCGGCGTTGTAGAGGACGCGGCCCGCGACCTTGCGCGCCAGCAGCGTGCCGATGCCCGCGACGACATGTGCCGCGAGCACGACTTCGAACGGCGCGATGAAGAAACCGATGACCAGCGGGATCTCGGTGAACGAGATGGTCCAGGAAATGCCGCTGCGTACGTCGACGTTGATGCCGAGCTGTTCGGCGAGCAGGAACGCGAGCGCGAGCACCGCGCCGATCCACAGCAGACTCGCGTCGCCCTTGAAGGGCAGCCAGGTGCCGACGGCGATGGCCGCCGCGATGCCGAAGGTCAGTACCGCCGCGGTGTAGACGCGAAAGCGCAGTTCGTCCGTGCGTGCTTCCGACATCGGTGCAGTTGGCGCAGGACCGGCCGCGGCCGGTCCTGGAGCTCCGGAACCTGATGTGACGGCGCCACCCCTGCTGCCCGAAGCGACCGTGGTGACGCCGGTCGGATCAGGCCTGCCGTTCAAGTCCGGCATGCGACCTCCTAACGAGGGCAATACTGTACCCCGGAGGGCGTACTCAAGTCCCTTTCGAGACAGTATGAGATCACCCCAGGGTTAACAATGGGCCAGCTGTGCTGACCTGCGTGGACCAGGGAGTGAAATTGGAGCGTTATTCGCGTTACGACGGTGGCTCGCCGTAGCGGCGGTGAATCATCCGTAGGGGTCTTCTCTAGGGGCTTGGCTTCAGGTTCCACACGGACTTCAATTGCCCCATGAAAGCCGATGTGATAGATGCGGAGCACGCGTCGAGGGTCACCAAGGTGGACTCCCTGCTCCCCGAAATCCCCGTCCTCAATGCCGATGACGTGCAGCTTGTCGGCGATCCCGAGTTGATCACGGTGAGTGTCGGCGACTCGGCGGGCTCCGGTCTCGCGACGTGTCGCTCCGTACCGGAAGACTCCCCGCGCTCATCTTGGCAAGCGCTTACCGAGCACCGGCTGGAACTCAAACTGGCGGGCCCGGAACCGGCGGCGGCTATCTCGGCGCTCCTTGATCAGTGGGAAGTGCATCTCGCAAATGTCGCTCGAAAGAGTGACACCGAAACCGCCGCGGTGATCGCCAGGCCGAGTCGAGACACGATCGGCTCCGCGGAACTGCTGCAGCACGGTTTTGCCCCGGTGGTCGGGATCGCCGTCCGGCCAGCCGAACGCCTCGCGACGACCGGCCCGGTCACCACGCCCGGCGTCCGCATCCGGCCTGCCGAACTCGGCGACCTGCCGACCGCGGTGCACCTCCAGCTCGAACTGCAGCGCTACGACGCGCAGTTCGGCATGACCACGATGCGTCCCAACGCGGAAGAGATGGTCACCGAGGAACTGCGCGCGCTGCTCTCCGGCGAGCCGACGATGTGGATCGCCGAGTTGTACGGCCAGCCGCTCGGGATGGTCCGGGTGCAGCTGCCGGATCAGGCCTTCTGGATCTCTTCGTGCGTGAACGCGGCACGCGTCGGTTATCTGTCGTCCTTGGCTGTCGCGGAGCCCGCGCGGTCGTCCGGCGTCGGTACCGCGCTGGCCAACCACGCGCACCAGGTATTGGAGGAAGCGGGCGCGGAAGTCATGCTCCTGCACCACGCGCTGGCGAGCCCACAGTCGACACCGTTCTGGTACGCGCAGGGCTATCGCCCGCTGTGGACCTTCTGGCAGCGGCGGCCCGCTGTTCGGTAATCGTTGCCTGGCAGGGGGTTTGGCACTACTACGCTGTCCGCCATGTCAGACCACCGTGACACCGCACCGAAGACGCCGGACGGCGTGGACACCACCAAGCCGTCGGCGGCCAGGGTTTACGACTGGTATCTGGGCGGGACCCAGAACTGGGCCGTCGACCGCGAGTTCGGGCGCCGGGTGGAACAGCTGTGGCCGCTGATCAAGCCGATCTCACGGCAGAACCGGGCGTTCATGGGCCGCGTGGTCCGCGCGGCGCTGGACGCGGGCATCCGGCAGTTCGTGGACCTGGGCTCCGGCGTCCCGACGGTCGGCAACGTGCACGAGATCGTCGGCGACCGGCTCCCCGGCGGTGGCGCGAAGGTGGTCTACGTCGACTACGAGCCGGTCGCGGTCGCGCATTCGACGCTGATCTTGGAGCAGGACGAGGCCACCGAGTGGGCGGGCATCGCGCAGCAGGACATCCGCAAGCCGAACGAGGTCTTCCGCGACCCGACGGTGCGCCGCCTGATCAACTGGGACGAGCCGGTCTGCGTCCTGATGATCACGGTGATGCATTTCGTCGGTCCCGACGACGACCCCGAGGGCCTGATCGCGCAGTACCGCGCCAAGCTCGCGCCGGGCAGCTGGATCGGCCTGACCCACGCGGCCTGCAAGGACAGCGCCCCGCCCGACCGCGCGGCGGAGGTCCACCGCTTCGTCGACGCCTACAAGGACACGAGCAACCCGGCGTGGATGCGGACCGACGAGGAGATCCTGCCCTGGTTCGGCGACTGGCCACTCCTCGAACCGGGGATGAGCTCGCTCCCGGATTGGCGCCCGACCGAGGAGCCGAACGCCATCGAGGCCCAGACCAGGCACTTCGCCTGGTGTGCCGTGGCCGAGAAACCCCGGCCAAGTTGATCGCTAGCAGCGAACACTCTTTTGGAAACAAACAGGACCTTCGGAAAGTTGAGCTAGTCAGACTCAACTACTGAGGAGTGCCTGATGAGTGAAAACCGCCTCCTGCCCGTTCTACCCCTCGACGACGACGTCGCGCTGCCCGGCATGATCATCCCGCTGGACCTCTCGGACTCCGAGACGCGCGCCGCGGTCGAGTCCGCACAGGCAGGTACCCCTTCGTTCCCGGGCATCCGGTCGAACACCAAGGGAGAAGTACTGCTGGTCCCCCGCCTGCACGGCGAGTACGCCGAGTTCGGCGCGATCGCGACGGTCGAGCGGATCGGGCGGGTCCCTGGCGGCAAGACCGCCGTGCTGCTGCGTGCCACCAAGCGCGCGGCCGTCGGCCGGATCGCCGACGGGCCAGGCGCGGCCCGCTGGGTGCACGCCGACGACGCGACCGAGCTGAGCGGCGAGCGCGCCGTGAAGCTGGCCGCCGAGTACAAGGCCGTCGTCATCTCGATCCTGCAGCAACGCGGCGGGTGGCAGCTGATCGACGCCGTCCAGCAGGTCGAGGACCCGTCCGCCATCGCGGACCTGTCCGGCAACGCGCCGTACCTGAGCACCGAGCAGAAGCTCGAACTGCTCACCACGCTTGACGTCGCCGCCCGCCTGGAGAAGGCGCTGGAGTGGAGCCGGGAGCACTTGGCCGAGCTCGAGGTGACCGAGACCATCCGCAAGGACGTCTCCGAGGGCATGGAGAAGCAGCAGAAGGAATTCCTGCTGAAGCGCCAGCTCGAGGCGATCCGCAAGGAGCTCGGCGAACTCGACGGCACCGCGGAGGACACGGACTACCGTGCCCGCGTCGAGGCAGCCGACCTGCCAGAGCACGTCCGCAAGGCCGCACTGTCCGAAGTGGACAAGCTGGAGCGGACCTCCGACCAGTCGCCGGAGGGCGGCTGGATCCGGACCTGGCTGGACACCGTGCTGGAGATCCCGTGGAGCACCCGCACCACGGACGTGCACGACATCGCGGGCGCCCGTGCGGTGCTCGACGCCGATCACGCCGGCCTCGACGACGTGAAGGAACGCATCATCGAGTACTTGGCCGTGCGCAAGCGCCGCGCCGAGTCCGAGGTGGGCGGCCGCCGCAACGGTGCGGTGCTGGCGCTGGTCGGCCCTCCCGGCGTCGGCAAGACCTCGCTCGGCGCGTCCGTCGCGAAGGCGATGGGCCGCGAGTTCGTCAGGGTCGCGCTCGGCGGCATCCGCGACGAGGCGGAGATCCGCGGTCACCGGCGGACCTACGTCGGCGCACTGCCCGGCCGTCTCGTGCGTGCGCTCAAGGAGGCCGGTTCGATGAACCCGGTCATCCTGCTGGACGAGGTCGACAAGGTCGGCGCCGACTACCGGGGCGACCCGACGGCCGCGCTGCTCGAGGTGCTGGACCCTGAGCAGAACCACACCTTCCGCGACCACTACCTCGAGGTCGAGCTCGACCTTTCGGACGTGGTGTTCCTGGCGACGGCCAACGCGCTGGAGACCATCCCCGGCCCGCTGCTCGACCGGATGGAGCTGGTCACCCTCGACGGCTACACCGAGCACGAGAAGGTCACCATCGGCCGCGATCACCTGCTCCCCCGCGAGCTGGAACGTGCCGGGCTGGCTCCTGGCGAGGTCGTGGTGACGGACGCGGCACTGAGCCGGGTCGCGGGCGAGTACACCCGTGAGGCAGGCGTCCGCGACGCGAACCGGACCATCGCGAAGATCCTCCGCAAGGTGGCCACGAAGGTCGCGCTGGACGAGGCCGAACTGCCGGTCACCGTCGACGCGTCCGACCTGGACGGCTACCTCGGGCGGCCCCGGCACCTGCCGGAGTCCTCGCTGCCCGCCACCACCCAGCGGACGGCGATCCCCGGGGTGTCCACCGGCCTGGCCGTCACCGGCGCCGGCGGCGATGTGCTCTACATCGAGGCTTCGCTGGCGGACCCGGAGTCCGGCGCGACCGGGCTCACCCTGACCGGCCAGCTCGGCGACGTGATGAAGGAGTCGGCGCAGATCGCGCTCTCGTACCTGCGCTCGCACGGCGCGGAGCTCGAACTGCCGGTCGCCGACCTCAAGGAGCGTGGCATCCACCTGCACGTCCCGGCGGGCGCGGTGCCGAAGGACGGCCCTTCGGCGGGCATCACCATGGTCACGGCGTTGGCTTCGCTGCTTTCCGGCCGGGTCGTGCGCTCGGACGTCGCGATGACCGGTGAGGTGTCCCTGACCGGGCGGGTGCTGCCGATCGGCGGGGTCAAGCAGAAGCTGCTCGCCGCGCACCGGGCCGGGATGAAGACGGTGATCATCCCGCAGCGCAACGAGCCCGACCTCGACGACGTTCCCGCCGAGGTGCTGGCCCAGCTGGACGTGCACGCCGTCGCCAACGTCCGCGAGGTGCTGGAACTCGCGCTCGCACCGGCTTCGGTCCCTATCGCTGCCTAAGTGGGTGATTCGGCGGGCTTTATCCCTTGGGGTAAAGCCCGCTGTTTCATACACGGGCCCGCACCAATCGTGACGTCGCGAAAAGCGCGACAGCGAGCACGACCGCGCCGATCACGAGGTACTGGAAGATCGACGCGTAGTCGTTCACCAGACGCCAGTTCTGCCCCAGCAGATAACCGGCGACGACGAACACCGTGTTCCAGCACAGGCTCCCGAGCGTGGTCAACGCCAGGAACTTGGTGAAGCGCATGCGTTCTATCCCCGCGGGCAGCGAGATGAGGCTGCGGAAGATCGGCACCATCCTGCCGAAGAACACGGCTTTCGTGCCGTGCCTGGCGAACCAGGCTTCAGTGCGGTCGAAATCGGCCGCCCTGACCAACGGGATCCGCGCGACCAGTGCGCGGGTGCGTTCGCGACCGAGCAGTAGCCCGAGCGCGTACACGATGATCGCGCCCGCGACGGAGCCGAGCGTGGTCCACGCGAGTGCGCCGAACAGGGTGAAAGTGCCTTGGCTCGCGGAAAAACCGGCGAGCGGGAGCACGAGTTCGCTGGGGATGGGCGGGAAGAGGTTGTCGAGCCCGACGATCAGTGCCGCGCCGGGCCCGCCGAGCGAGTCCATGAGACCGACGGCCCAGCCGGCGAGGCCGCCGGGCGATGCGATGATGTCCATGCGTTCGAAGCTACGAATCGGACCGTTCGCGCACACTGCGGAACACCACAGAAAAGACTGTGGAAAACCGCAATACGTCTCCTGATCAACCCGGCTAACCTGCGGGTATGAAGGAATCCACGCCCCGCCGCGCACTGCTCGCGACCGGTGGCCTCGCGCTCGGCGGGGTCACCGCCGTCCTCGAGTTGTGCTTCCTTGTGCTCGGCGCGCCGATGCTGCTGAGCTATGACGGACGGGAGTCCCTGCGGACGAACGCGGCGGATCTGGCCAGGCTCGAGCAAAGACGGCTCGCGCGTTTCCTGAATGAGGAGCCCAGTTCGGACACCAGCGACAGCCGCTCGATGCTGTACCTGGCCGCCAGGTCCGGCGCCGGATTGCTGGGTATCGGGATCTTCGCGCTCATCCTGTATGGAGCGGCCTCCGCGGTGATCCTCGCCGGGCAATACTTGAGTGGAAAGGGCCCAGGCGGCAGCAGACCTGCCGATTGGTACGAGCACCCGATCGCCGTAGCGGTGTTCGGCCTGCTGCTGTTCTTCTTGGCCGTGCAGGGCCTTGTCGGTGTCGCGGCGCTGGAACGCAGGCTGGCCAGGTACTTCTTCGCACCGACCGAGGCGGAGTTGCAGAACCGCAGGATCACAGAGCTGAGGGTGAGCCGGATGCTCGTCGTCGACGCGCTCACCAACGAGCGCCGCCGGATCGAGCGGGATCTGCACGACGGGGTTCAGCAGCGACTGGTCGCGCTGGGCCTGCTGCTTGGCAGGGCGCGGCGTGCCACCGATCCCGCGCACGCCGCCGAATTGCTGCGTCAGGCACACGTGGAGTCCCAGCGGAGCCTGATCGATCTGCGGGACGTGGCCTGGAAGGTGTACCCGATCGCGCTGGACGAAGCGGGCCTGCACACCGCGCTCGAGGCGCTCGCCGAGCGCTGCGGCATGCCGGTCCAGCTGAACTACGACCTCACCGGGGAGGTGACGCAGGCCATCGAAAGGGTCACCTACTTCGTCGCGTCGGAGGCGGTCACGAACACGGTCAAGCACGCGGCCGCGACCAAGATCGAGATCGCCGTGTACCGGGCAGGCGACCGGGTGCACGTCCGGGTCACCGACGATGGCCGAGGTGGTGCGATGACCTCGGGAAGCGGGCTGTACGGGTTGGCGCGCCGGGTCGGCGCCGTCGACGGCGAGTTCACTGTGGACAGTCCGGCCGGTGGGCCGACCGTCGTCGAGGCGGTGTTGCCGTGCGGCTGATCCTCGCTGAAGATTCCACGCTGCTGCGCGAAGGACTGGTGCGGCTGCTCGCCGAAGAAGGACACGACGTCGTCGCCTCGGTGGCCGACGGGGAGGCGCTCGTGTCGGCGGCGGCCGCGTACCAGCCGGACGTGGTCATCACCGATGTCCGCATGCCGCCGACGCACACCGACGAAGGCCTGCGTGCGGCATTGGAGATCCGGCGCCGATGGCCGGAGACCGGAGTGCTGGTGCTTTCGCAGTACGTCGAAAAGCGTTATGCCGCCGAGTTGGTGACCGGCGAAAACGAGCGCGTCGGGTACCTGCTGAAGGACCGTGTTTCCCAGGTCGGCGAATTCCTCGAGGCGCTGGCCAGGGTCGGCGCGGGCGGTGCCGCCTTCGACCCTGAGGTCGTCCGACGGCTGCTGGCGAGGACCTCGCACACCGATCCGCTCGGCAAGCTCACCACGCGGGAGCACGAAGTACTGGAGAAAATGGCTGAGGGACACATGAACTCGAGCATCGCGACGCTGCTGCACATCTCGCAGAGTGCGGTGGAAAAGCACGTCAACGCGATCTTCGACAAGCTGGAACTCTCACACAGCACGGGTTTCAGCCGCCGGGTGCTGGCCGTGCTCCGCTACCTGGGCACATGAGAAACGCCCCGCTGAACTGCTGGCACAGTTCAGCGGAGCGCTTCCTTTTGACGGGTTCCGCGATCAGTAGCCGTAGCCGCCGTTGTCCGCTGGAGCGGCGGCGGGCTGCTGCGGGGCAGCCGCCGGGGCGGTGCCGACCTTGCAGCCGGCGGGCTCGATCGCGAACCAGGTACCACCGACACCGTTGCCGTTGGCCTCGCCCGGCTTGGTGTCCTTCGAGTAGCGGTAGACGGCCCAGCCGCCGACGGTGACCTGCTCGGTGCCGTCAGCGCGCTTCACGGAACCGACGATCTTGGGGTCGACACCCTGCAGTTCGACCTTGCCCTGGACCAGCAGCGGCGGCCAGGTCTTGGCGCAGTCACCGTTGCAGGTGGCCTTCGAGGGCTTCTTGCTGTCCTTCTCGAACAGGTAGAGGGTCATTCCGTTCTGGTCGGTGAGCACCTTGCCCAGTCCCGAAATCTCGGACGCCGAGAGCTTGGTGGTCTCCTTCTCCGGAGCGGGCGCGGGGGCGGCGGCCTGCCCGGCCTTGCCACCCTGCGGGGTTACCGCGAACCAGGTGTTGCCGACGCCCTGGCCCTTGGCCTCGCCCGGCTTGGTGTCCTTGGCGAATCGGTAAACGGCCCAGCCCTTGACGGTGACCTGCTCGCTGCCGTCGGACCGCTTCACCTTGCCGACCAGCTTGGCGTCCACACCGGACAGTTCCGGTGCCGCGTCGCCGACCAGCAGCGGCGGCCAGGTCTTCGCGCATTCGTTCTCGCAGTTGGACTTCGAGGGATTCGCGGTGTCCTTATCGAAGCGATACAGGGTGAAACCGCTTTGCTCCGTCAGCACATTGCCCACGCCGGCGACGTCGGTCGCCGTCAGCTTCACCGTGGTCTCCTTGGCGACCTGCTGCACCGCCACCGGCGCCGCGTTCGTGGTCTCGGCCGGGCCACCGGCGCAGGCGCTGAGCACGGTCAGCCCGAGTGCGCTGAAGGCGACGGCGGCGGCGATTCGGTTGCGAGACATGGGACTTTCTCCTTCTGCTGTGGGATGGTCCCGCCCTCTCTGCGGCGACCGACACCATCCACACGCACGCATCAGGAGACCGGTTCAAAGCTTTTCGGAAGTTTTTTCACCGGCCCGCTCAGCCTGCCGGTCCGGGATTGATCCCTTAGCCTCGAAAGCGGAGGTGGCAGACGTGAACAGCACCGTCAAGGCATGGACGATCGTCGCAGCCGCGACCATCACCTTCGGCGCGCTCGTGCTCTCCTGGGGCTCGATCAGCCATCAGGCGACCGCCGACGAACCGGACGCCAACATCGGCGCGGGCATCGCACTGCTCTTCGGCCCGTACATCGTGGGCATCGGCCTGCTCGCGGGCGCGGTGGCGGCGGTGACCGCACTGTCCCAGCGCCGGACGAGGCGCTAGCACCTCGGTCGGGTGTGGTGTGCGCGACAGTCGGCCCTGATGCTGCGCACCGTGCACGGAAAAGTAGCGCTCTGTGCACAACCGGGGCGACTCGTCCGAGTGAGCGATCGCCGTCACATCCGGATCCGGCGCACGGCAAACCTGCGGAAACAAAACACCCCGCCGCCTGCTTTCGCAGGTCAGCGGGGTGTTTACGTGGTGTGGCGAGTGAGGGATTCGAACCCCCGAAGGCTGAGCCGTCTGATTTACAGTCAGATCCCTTTGGCCGCTCGGGCAACTCGCCGTTTGGCTGGCGGACCAGCCGTTGAGAAGAGTACCCAACCGCGTGGCGGGGTCGTCAACCGGGGAGGGGGCTAGGGTGGAAAGCCCTGACAAGTTGCGAGTACGAGGTGTGAGAACACGTGGCGGATCCCTCTTTCGACGTGGTGAGCAAGGTCGACCGCCAGGAGGTGGACAACGCGCTGAACCAGGCGGCCAAGGAGCTGACGACGCGGTTCGACTTCCGCGGGACCGGTACCAAGATCGACTGGTCCGGCGAGGAGGCCATCGCGATCGAGTCGGAGACCGAGGAGCGGGCGCTGGCGGCCGTCGAGGTCTTCAAGGAGAAGCTGATCAAGCGCAGCATCTCGCTGAAGGCGTTCGAGGCTGACGAGCCCGCGCTGTCCGGCAAGATCTACAAGATCGGCGGCAAGATCATCCAGGGCATCGCGTCGGACAAGGCGAAGCAGATCGCCAAGTTCATCCGCGACGAGGGCCCCAAGGGTGTCCAGGCGCAGATCCAGGGCGACCAGCTGCGAGTCTCCGGCAAGAAGAAGGACCAGCTGCAGGACGTCATCGCGCTGCTCAAGGGCAAGGACTTCGAGATCGCGCTGCAGTTCACGAACTACCGCTGATCGGGTAGGGCCGCCCGTGCGCGGGCGGCCCCCGCTTCAACACAAGTCAGCACAGACGCGTTGCCGCCCTCACTTGCCCGCCACCATGGTGTCGTTGTGTGACTGAACGGTTTCGCAATGGCACTGCGCGGGTATTTCGATCCCCCGGAACACTTCGCCGGGATTCAGGACGGGATACCCATGGCAGCGAAAAGAAGTGGTTGGGTCGCGGGCGCGCTGGTCGGGTGCGCGTTGCTTGCCGGGTGTGGTGCGCGAGACGGGCAGACGCCGAGTGGCGTGACCACGGAGAATGCCCCGGCCAAGCAGCAGACCACCACGCAGGTGGCGTTGATCACGGTGCCCGATGTGTCCGGCATGAATCATCAGCAGGCGCAGGACACCATGCAGGCAGCCGGGCTTTACAACTTGCGCGAGGT
The DNA here is from genome assembly GCF_042734395.1 of Amycolatopsis sp. NPDC059657. NCBI lineage: Bacteria > Bacillati > Actinomycetota > Actinomycetes > Pseudonocardiales > Pseudonocardiaceae > Amycolatopsis > Amycolatopsis sp. NPDC059657. The sequence continues at coordinate 37,928 of NZ_JBHWEB010000093.1, forward strand.
CGACGGGAAGGGCCTTGGACGGGCACTGGTCGTCGACAACAACTGGGTGCAAACCGGCCAGTCGCCCGCCGCCGGAACCAAGGTGGCGCCGGACACGGTGATCACGCTGACCGCGGTCAAGTACACCGACAAGTAGCCACAACGGGCCAGGGGTCGTGAGTGGTACCGCCGGTTCTAACCGGCGAAAACACTCACGACCCCGTTTGACCCTCGCTTCGTTGCGCGGCCCTGCTGCGCGAGGCGAAGAAGGGGGCTCGTGCGCGTTGCGGGCGGTTCGAACCGCCAC
>NZ_JBHWEB010000094.1:0-38042 GCF_042734395.1 Amycolatopsis sp. NPDC059657
CCCGTCGAGTTCGAGACCCTGTACAAGTCAGGCGACCTGATCAGCCTGGTCGCCTGACCCCAACAACGAGTCTCTACCGAACCCGGGGCGGTTCAGTGGGACACGGCGTACCCGAACGTTCGCCCGTCACCGCCCAACCTCACCCGGCGTAGGCATGCCGCGTCCCACATCGGGGCACCTTGCGCCGACCGTTCCGGCACCTCGTGTTCCACATTCGGCGACGTGTGCCGACTCCTCGGGTACGTGTGCCGACTCCTCGGGTACGTGTGCCGACTTCCCAGGTGCGCGTGCCGACTCACTGGGTGCGCGTGCCGACTTCTCGGGTGGGCTGGCCGGGACAGAGGCAAGGGGTGTTCGCCGGTGGGAGCGGCGAACACCCCTTGGGTTCCCCTTCGCGGGTTGGTCTTGCGGGGACGTGCTTGCCCGGCCGTGGTTACCGGGCCCGTTTGCCTGGCTTGGCTTACTGGGCCGCGCGGGTGACGACCGCGTTGCCGGAGCCCGTGCGGGCCCGGACCTTCAGCGTGACCGCGCCCGCCGGGGCCGAGCCGGCGACGTCGATCTCGCTGGAGACCTGGCCTGCGCTGGAGGTCAGGTCGATCTCGGCCGCGACGCCACCGCGGATGCCGACGCGGACCTCGCCCGAGCCGGTGATCAGCTCCAGCGAACCCGAGGCGGCTTCGGCGACCGAGAGATCCCCGCTGCCGCTGCGAGCCATGACGTCGCCCGCGACCGCGCCGAGCCAGACGTCGCCGGTGCCCGTGGCGAGCGTCGCGGAGCCTGCCAGTGATGAGGCCTCCACATCGCCACTGCCCGTGCGCAGCTGCAGGCCGGACAAGGCAGGGCCGAGCTTGATGTTGCCGGTGCCGGTGCGGATGATCGCCGAGCCGTCGGCGCGCTCGACCGAGACCTCACCAGAGCCGGTGAGAATGTCGGCCCTGCCCGCCGCGCCGGTGACCTTCACCTCGGCCGCGCCCGCGCGGACCTCGAGGTGCGAGCCCGCCGGCGCGTGGACGGTCACCGAGAGCGGGACGTTCCGGAGCGCCCATGCCTTGGGGCCGTGGACGACGAACCGGTTGCCGACCAGCTCGACGCGGGTCTGCCGGATCGCCTCGACGGGTGAACTCTCCGTGTCGGCCCCGAACTGGCCGCCGAAACGTTCGCCGACCCAGCTGAGCAGGTTCGACATGTTGTCCAGCCACGGTTCGCGGACCGTCGGGTCGTGGCGGATCTCCGCTCGCGCCACCGAGCCGCCGAGCACGATCTCGACACGGCCCAGCGTGACGCTCACGTCCAGCTCGATCGGCCCTTCGACCTCGAACTCCTCCGTACGCGGCAACACAGTTTCCTCGGTCATGATCGCCCCTCAGCCCTCTACCCAGCCGTGCAGCCGGGAGTCGGATCGCTTGCCCTTGTCTTGGTGCCGCTGGTGACCGCCGGACTTGCCGAGCGCCCCCTGCACGGCCTGCGACACGAACGTGTTCAGTGACACGCCCTGCGCCTGCGCCGCCTTCTCGGCCTGACCCTTGATCTGCTCGACGAGCCGGAGCGTGATGCGCGTGATGTCACCGCCGTCGATCGGCGGGAGCGACTCGCGTGGTGTCTCGGCGGCTGGCTCGTCGGCGGCGGCGCCACCGGTCACCACCACCCGGACGTCACGCCCGTCGAGACGCACCTCGACGACGTGGTCGGGCAGGCTCGCCGTGACCTCCGCCGCCAGGTCCGCCAGCGCGTTCATCAGCGCGAGCCGCACCGATGGCTCGATCGCGGCGGACAGCAGAGCCGCCGTGCGCCGCGTCTGGTCGTCTCCGGCCGAGGCCGTCGCGGCCAGGTCCTCGCGGAGGTTCGTGATGTACGGGCTCAGGTCCATGACACCACTATGACGTCACTGCTGACGTCAGTCAAGGAGCCCATGGTGTCACGGTGACGCCACCCGTCCCGGCGGTTACGCTGCCTTCGACGTGGATCGAGTAGGGAGTCGAAGTGGCCGAGACGGTGTCACCGAAGGTGCAGTTGATCGCGAAGACGGAGTTCTTCGAACCGGAGGACGTGCCGTGGACGACTGACGCGGACGGCGGCGAGGCGCTCGCCGAATTCGCGGGCCGGGCCTGCTACCAGTCGTGGAAGAAGCCGAACCCCAGGACCGCCACGAACGCCGGCTACATCGACCACATCATCGAGGTCGGCCACCTCTCGGTGCTCGAACACGGCTCGGTTTCCTTCTACATCACCGGAATCTCCCGCTCGCTCACGCATGAGCTGATCCGCCACCGCCACTTCTCGTACTCGCAGCTCTCGCAGCGGTACGTCCCCGAGCGCGACGCCGCGTTCGTCGAGCCGGACATCATCGCGAGCGACCCGGTGCTGCACGAGAAGTTCCTCGCCGCCGCGCAGGCCAGCCAGGACGCCTACACCGAGCTGCTCGCCGGGCTCGAGGAGAAGTTCGCCGACGCGCCCAGCGCCACCCTGCGCCGCAAGCAGGCCCGCCAGGCCGCGCGCGCCGTGCTGCCCAACGCGACCGAGACCCGCATCGTGGTCACCGGCAACTACCGCGCCTGGCGGCACTTCGTCGCCATGCGCGCGACCGAGCACGCCGACGTCGAGATCCGCGCCCTGGCCATCGAATGCCTGCGCCAGCTGCACAAGGTCGCGGGCAACGTCTTCGCGGACTTCACCATCTCGACCCTGCCAGACGGCACCGAGGTCGCGTCCAGCCCGAAGGTGCTCGAAGGCTGATGCGCCGACTCGCGATTGACGTCCAGCCGGGGGAGTACGCCGTCGCCAAGCTGGCGGCCGACGCCCCGGTCCCGCCCGGCCTGCTCGACAAGACCGATCCCGCGGTCCTCGTCTCGATCACCAGGACACCGCAAGAGCTTTCGGTGATCTGCCCCGCCGCGCTCGCGCCCGCCGCGCAGGAGGTCGAGGACGGCTGGCGGCTGCTGACCGTCCGCGGCCCGCTGGCGTTCAACCTGACCGGCATCATCGCGGCGCTCGCCGGCGAGCTCGCGGCCGCCGGGGTGGCCTTGTTCTCGATCTCCACATTCGACACCGACCACGTCCTCGTCCGCGGTCCGGAGCTGGTCACCGCCGTCGCCGCGCTCCGCGCTTCCGGCCACGAAGTCACGCTCGACGTTTAAACCACGCGCCCGCTGTCGACACCTCCACATGTCGACAGCGGGCTCGGGTGCGCAGGGTCACCCTTGTCGGCGAATGTTCGGCATGCCTAAACTTCAATTTAGGTTTCCCGACAACCCCGAAGGTGGCCTCGATGGCAGTGGCGGAAGCCGCGCGGCGGCCGAAGCTCGTCCGCTGGCTCAGTGGGTCGACCCTGCTCGGCCCGGCGTTCGTCGCCGCGATCGCGTACGTCGACCCCGGCAATGTGGCGTCCAACATCAGCGCGGGCGCCCGCTTCGGTTACCTGCTCGTCTGGGTCATCGTCGCGGCGAACCTGATGGCCATGCTCATCCAGTTCCTCTCCGCCAAGCTAGGCCTGGTCACCGGCCTTTCACTGCCCGAGGCACTGCGTGAGCGGATGCCGCGCGGCGGTCGGCTCGCCTACTGGGCGCAGGCCGAGGTCGTCGCCATCGCCACCGACATGGCCGAGGTCGTCGGCGGCGCGATCGCGCTGAACCTGCTGTTCGACCTGCCGTTGCTGCTCGGCGGCGTGATCACCGGCGCGGTCTCGCTGGGCATGCTGCTGGTGCAGGACCGTTCCGGCCAGCGCGCGTTCGAGCGGGTGATCACCGGTCTGCTGCTGGTCATCGCGGTGGGCTTCCTGGCGAGCCTGTTCGTCGAGCCGCCGTCGGCGTCCGGGATCGCGGGTGGCCTGGTGCCGAGGTTCGACGGCGCCGACAGCATCCTCATCGCGGCCGCCATGCTCGGCGCGACGGTCATGCCGCACGTCGTCTACCTGCACTCCGCGCTGGCCAGGGACCGTCACGGTCACCCGACCGGCGCCCAGCGCCGCCGGCTGCTCACCGCCACCAAGGTGGACGTCGGCGTCGCGATGCTGCTCGCCGGCGCGGTCAACCTCGGCATGCTGCTGCTCGCCGCGACCAACCTGCAAGGCCAGGAAGGCGTCGACTCGATCGAAGGCGCGCACGCGGCCGTCTCGCAGGCGCTCGGCCCCGGTGTCGCGCTGCTGCTCGCGATCGGCCTGCTCGCGTCCGGTCTCGCGTCCACTTCGGTCGGTGCGTACGCGGGCGCGATGATCATGCAAGGCCTGCTGCGCAAGCGGATCCCGTTGGTGCTGCGCCGGTTGGTCACGCTGGCGCCCGCGTTGGTCGTGCTGGCGCTCGGCGTCGACCCGAGCCAGGCGCTCGTCGTTTCTCAAGTCGTCCTGTCTTTCGGTATCCCGTTCGCGCTGGCTCCGCTTATCAAGCTCACCAGCAACCCGGACGTGATGGGCGCCGACGTCAACCATCGCGCCACGACGCTGGCCGGCTGGGGCGTCACGGCGGTGATCGTCACGCTGAACCTGGTGCTGATCTACCTCACCTTCGCGAGCTGAAACACGAACGAAACGTAGGGCCTCTATCGTCATCGACGTACGGAACGTTGACGAGAGGCTCGGATGTCCAACGAAACACTGGATGAGGTCGACCTTCGGCTGCTCCAGGCACTGCAAGCCGACGGCCGGGCCACGCACGCCGCGCTCGGCAAGGCGGTCGGGCTGACCGGCCCGTCGGTGTACGCCCGGATCAAGCGGCTCGAACGGGCGGGCGTCATCCGCGGTTACACGACGATCGTCGACGCGGGCGCACTCGGCCAGGATCTCGTCGCCTACCTCAGGATCGGCACCAAAGCCGGGCCTGACGAAGCCGGCCCGTTCGAGGAGTTCGTCAACGCCGAACCCCGGATACTCGAATGCCACGACGTCGACGGTGAGGACAGCTACGTCGTCAAGGTCAGAGTCGGTTCGCCGCAGGAACTTCGCGCGCTGCTCGCCCAGGTCCGCGCGCTGCCGGACGTGTACCGCACGGTCACCTCGATCGCGCTCGAAACGATCAAGGAGATCCGGGGTGGCGGCCACCTCGCGGTCCCGGTCGCCCCCGAGGACGACTGATGGGCGAGATCCTCTGGCTCGGCCTGCTGCTCGGCGGGGGAGCGGCGCTCTCGGTCGGCCCGATCTTCGTCACGATCCTGCAGGAGGCGGCGACCCGCGGCTTCGGCGCGGCGTTCCGGGTGATCCTCGGCTCGGCGGTCGCCGACCTGATACTGCTGATTCCCGCGCTGGCCTTCGCCTGGGTGATCACCGCGATCGCCGGTGCTTCACTCTGGGTCGGCATCGCGGGCGCGATCTTCTTCCTTTTCCTTGCGGGACAAGCGATCCGCGACGCACGCAGGCTCTGGCGGCACGGCGAACCGGAAGCCGCGAGCGGCTGGGCGTTCTGGAAAGGCGTCGTCGCGAACCTGGCGAACCCGCTCACGTGGACGTTCTGGCTCGCCACCGGGACGCCGACCATGCTGCGCGCGCACGAGCTCGGCGGCTGGCCGGGTCTCGTCGTGTTCACTGTGGTCTGGTTCGTTGTCGCATCAGGACTCGAAGCGGTCGTCGCGTTGGTCGTTGCCCGATCGGGCAAGCGGTTCGGTGGTCGCGGACAAGCCATGCTGACAGCGTTGTCTGCTGTGCTTTTCGTCTCGCTGGCAGGCGTTTTATTGGCACGTGACGTGTTCGCCTGATTTCCAAAAGTCTTGCGGCTACGATCTCCGCCCGTGACCCACGAGCAGACCCACACCCAGCCAGCGCAGCAGCCGCGCCTGCTCGCCGGCCGCTACGTGATCCTGAACGAACTCGGCCGGGGCGGCATGGGTGTGGTCTGGCGGGGGCAGGACCAGGTGATCGGCCGCCAGGTGGCGATCAAGGAACTGCACCTGCCCGACGGCGGGCCCGGCGCCGACGCCTTCGGTGAGCGCGTGATGCGGGAGGTCCGCACCGGCGGCAAGCTCAACGATCCCGCCGTCGTCACCGTCTACGACGTGCTCAGCGACAACGGCACCACGTACATCGTGATGGAGCTGGTCGAGGCGCCGACGCTCGCGGACGTCGTGCGCCAGTACGGGCCATTGCCCGCGCAGCAGGTCGCGGCCATCGGCGAGCAGGTGCTGTCGGCGCTCACCGCGGCGCACCAGGCGGGCATCGTGCACCGGGATGTCAAGCCCGGCAACATCATGGTCGCCTCGAACGGCCGTGTGAAGCTCGCCGACTTCGGCATCGCGCAGGCCATCGACGACCCGCGCATCACCACCAGCGGCATGGTGGTCGGCTCGCCGGCGTTCATGTCGCCGGAACGGGTCAACGGCGCCGACGCCATGCCCGAGTCCGACCTCTGGGCGCTCGGCGCGACGCTGTTCTTCGCGGCCGAGGGCACGGTCGCGTTCGAGCGGCCGACGACCGCGGCGACCCTGCACGCGATCATGACCGAGATCCCGTACCTCACCAGGGCGCAGGGCCCGCTGGCGTCGGCGATCATGGGCCTGCTCATCGGCAGCCCGGAGGCCAGGCTCAAGCCGCAGCAGGCCAAGGCACTGCTCGCGATGGCGACCTCCGGCAGCGCGCAGGTGACCTCTCCGGTCCTCTCCGGACGGACGACCGTCGCGCCCGCGCTCGCGGCGAAACCCAAGCGGGGCCTGTGGCTTTCGCTGGTCGCGGTCGCCGCCGTGGTGGCGCTGGTGGCCGGGCTCTTCGCGGGCAAGCTCATCTGGAGCCCGTCGGCCAGCGCGGCGATGCTGCCGACGATGACCTATGGCTCTGGCGGCGAGCTGCTCGAGTTCGAGCAGGACGACGGCTTCGACTGCTACAGCACCCCGATCGCGGCGGGCTACCGGATCAACTCCGACGCCAAGGTCGACTGCGAGAAGGTCCACCAGTTCCAGATCTTCGACGCCCACAAGATGCTGGAGACCGGCAGTTACACCGACGACAAGCTCCCGTACGCCGGTTATCCCGACCTGGCGGTGCTCAAGGCCGCTGCCGAGACCCGCTGCACGATGGCGTTCCAGTCCGAGGCGGTGATCGCCGACCAGCGGCCGAGCCTGCAGTTCCGCGCGCTGGTGCCCACCCAGGCGGAGTGGCAGCGTGATCCCGGCAAGGGCAAGGAGCGGACCAGGCTCGCGGTCTGCGTGCTGACCAAAAAGGACGGAAGCCAGCTCGACGGCGACATTGTGCGCAAACTCAAGTAGCTGGAACGGAGACTTTCCGGCAAGGTGAGTCCCGCGCCGGTAAATCTTCTGGACCTGCGAGGAAAGCCAGGTCGTCACCGGGATCGTCGGTGCGAGGAGGTAACGTCTTTGTCATGTCCACTCCACCCACCGCAGCCCCCGGCAGACCGTTCGGGCGCGTGCTCACCGCGATGGTCACCCCGTTCGACGCCGACGGCGCGCTGGACCTGAAGCGTGCCCAGGAGCTCGCTTCGCGCCTGGTGGACCTGGGAAACGACGGTCTCGTGGTCAACGGGACCACCGGCGAGAGCCCGACGACCAGTGACGCCGAGAAGTCCGAGCTGATCCGCGCGGTCGTCGAGGCGGTCGGCGATCGCGCCGCGGTCATCTCCGGCGCCGGCACCTATGACACCGCACACAGCATCCAGCTTTCGCAGCAGGCCGAGGCGGCCGGCGCGCACGGGCTGCTGATCGTCACCCCGTACTACTCGCGGCCCACCCAGGCCGGGCTGCACGCGCACTTCACGGCGATCGCGGACTCCACCGGCCTGCCGGTGATGCTGTACGACATCCCGCCGCGCTCCATCGTGCCGATCGAGGTCGACACCCTGCTCCGGCTCGCCGAGCACCCGCGCATCGTGGCCGTCAAGGACGCCAAGGGCGACCTGCTGGCGGGCAGCGAGGTCATCGCGAACACCGAGCTCGCCTACTACTCCGGCGACGACGCGCTGAACCTGCCGTGGCTCTCCGTCGGCGCGGTCGGCGTGGCCAGCGTCATCGGCCACGTGGTGGCGGGCCGGATCCGCAAGATGATCGAGGCCTACGAGAACGGCGACGTCTCGACCGCGCGCACCAACCACCGGGGCATGCTGCCGGTGTACCGGGCCATGTCGCGCGTCGGCGGGGTCGCGTTCGCCAAGGCCGCGCTGCGCCTGCGCGGGTTCGACGTCGGCGATCCGAGGCTGCCGATCGTGGCGCCGAGCGCCGAGCAGCTCGAGGCGGTCAGGGCCGATCTGAGCCAGGCGGGGGTCCCACTCGAAGGTGCGACCGCCTCGGACTGGAACACTGAGCGGGTAGCCCGCACGGATTCGGCGGCGGCTTATGTCGCCCCGACCACTCACACCAGCGTAGGGACCATTCCTAGGTGACCTCCTTCTCCACCGGCCCCGGGCCGACCAACGCTCCGCCAGCACTCCCGGAAGGCGGCCTGCGCGTTGTCGCGCTCGGCGGCATCGGGGAGGTAGGCCGCAACATGACCGTCTTCGAGTTCGGCGGCAGGCTGCTGATCGTCGACTGCGGCGTGTTGTTCCCCGAGGACGACCAGCCGGGCGTCGATCTGATCCTGCCGGACTTCCGCGCCATCGAAGACCGGCTCGACGAGATCGACGCGCTCGTGCTGACCCACGGCCACGAGGACCACATCGGCGCGGTGCCGTTCCTCCTGCGCCTGCGGCCCGACCTGCCGATCTACGGGTCGAAGTTCACCCTCGCGCTGCTCGCGGCCAAGGCCAAGGAGCACCGGCAGAAGCCGAAGCTGATCGAGGTCAAGGAGGGTGAGCGGCGCAAGATGGGGCCGTTCGACTGCGAGTTCTTCGCGGTCAACCACTCCATTCCGGACGCGCTGGCGGTCGCCATCCGCACTCCGGCGGGCGTCGTGCTGCACACCGGTGACATCAAGCTCGACCAGCTGCCGCTCGACGGCAGGCTCACCGACCTCGCCGGGTTCTCGCGGCTCGGCGACGAGGGCGTCGACCTCTTCTGCGTCGACTCGACCAACGCCGAGGTGCCGGGGTTCGTCATGCCCGAGCGCGACATCGGCCCGGTGCTCGACGACGTGATCCGCCGCGTCGACCAGCGCGTGATCGTGGCCTGTTTCGCGAGCCACGTGCACCGCGTGCAGCAGGTGCTCGACGTCGCGCAGCGGCATGGCCGCCGCGTCGCGTTCGTCGGCCGCTCGATGGTCCGCAACATGGGCATCGCCGCCGACCTCAAGCTGCTGAACATCCCCGAGGGGCTGCTCGTCGATCTCGACCAGGCCAGCAACCTGCCGGAGAGCAAGGTCCTGTTCGTCTCGACCGGTTCGCAGGGTGAGCCGCTGTCCGCGCTGTCGCGGATGGCGCGCGGCGAGCACCGGCAGATCTCGATCCGCGCCGGCGACACCGTCGTGCTGGCGAGCTCGATGATCCCCGGCAACGAGACGGCCGTGTTCGGTGTCGTGAACGGTCTCGTCCGGCTCGGCGCGAACGTGGTGCACCAGGGCAACGCCAAGGTCCATGTCTCCGGGCACGCGTCAGCGGGCGAGCTGCTGTACCTGTACAACGCCGTCCGCCCGAGCAATGTCATGCCGGTGCACGGCGAGTGGAAGCACCTGCGTGCCAACGGCGAGCTGGCCGTGCGCACCGGGGTCGCCCCGGACAATGTGGTCATCGCCGAGGACGGCGTGGTCGTCGACCTGGTCGACGGCAAGGCCACCCGCACCGGGCGGGTCGAGGTCGGACACGTCTATGTGGACGGCCTGTCCGTCGGCGACGTCGGCGAGTCGACCCTGTCCGACCGGCTCGTGCTGGGCGAGGGCGGGTTCATCTCGATCACCATCGCGGTCGACTCCAGCACCGGCCGCCCGGTCACCGCGCCGACGATTTCCGGGCGCGGCTTCTCCGATGACCCGAAAGCGCTCGACGCCGTGGTTCCATTGGTGGAAATGGAGTTAGCCCGTACAGAAGCCGAAGGAATCACCGATACGCACCGCATCGCGCAGGCCGTTCGCCGGGTCGTCGGCCGCTGGGTCGCCGACACCTATCGCCGCCGCCCGATGATCGTGCCCACGGTTATCCCGGTCTGAGGCACTTTCTTACCGGATCAGCCCGTCTGCTGCCCCATCGGGCAAGCTGACGGGCTGATCCCTTTTTGTCCGGAGAATGCCACCATTCTCAACCGGTCAGCACTAGGAGCCGACTCGATTATTGACTAACCTGACTCCATCAGTCGGCCCGCGGGGCGGGGTCGGACCGATCGGCAGAAAGGCTGCGCCGGTGGGGCGACACTCGACCATCAAGTCTCGAAGACGGGTATTCGTTCCCCTCGTCGTGCTCGGTGTGGTGATCGTGGTCGGTGCCGTCTCTTTTGGAGTGATTCAACTCGTCCACGCCAACACCTCGTGTGAGACGCAGGCCAAAGTGGTGATGGCCGCTTCCCCCGATATCGCGCCCGCGCTTTCGGATGTGGTCAGGGGCGTGCACCAGGATTGCGTGCAGATAGAGGTCCAGCCGCGTGATTCCGCGCAAGTGGCGGAAAGCCTGGCGATCTCCGACGGCTCGGTCAAACCACAGGTCTGGGTTCCCAGTTCCACCTTGGCGTTGCAGCGCGCGCGTCAGCTCGGCGCCACGCAGGTGCCCGAGTCCGGTGCGTCGGTCGCGAGCTCGCCGGTGGTGCTCGGGATCGCGCAGGAGATCGCGGCCGGGCTCGGCTGGCCTGAGAAAACCCTCACCTGGGCTGACGTGCTCGGCGTGAGTGACGGCACGGTCATTCCCGGAATGCCGGACCCGGCAAGGAATCCGGTCGGGGTGTCGGCGCTGTTCGGCCTGCGGGACGTCACGAAGGGCAAGCCGGACGCTGGGCCCGCGTTCGCGTCGCTGCTGCGGCGGTTCTCGGCCAACACGACCGCGACCGAGGCGGAGCTGTTCACCCGGCTGCCCGGCGCCGATCTGGCGGTGCAGTCGGTGACCACGTTCCCGACGTCGGAAAACGCGATACTGCGGCACAATGTCGAGAAGCCGGAGGCGCCGCTCGTCTCGGTCTATTCGCCCGCTTCGCCTTCGCTCGATTACCCGTTCGCGGTGCTCGCGGGTGCGGAACCGGCGCAGGCCAAGGCGATCGAGCCGGTGCTGCAGGCGTTGCTCTCCCAGCCCGGTGCGGTGGCGGTCGCGGACGCGGGCCTGCGCGCCGCCGGCGGCCAGGCTTTGCGCGCGGCCACGGACAATCGCGTGACGGGACGGGGTCTGCAGACCGCGCGAATGCCGTCGCGGGCCGAAGTGGACCAGATATTGAACCAGTGGGCCGGGGTCAACCTGAGCGCGCGGGTCCAGGTGCTCATCGACGTCTCCGGCTCGATGACCGCTTTGGTGCCCGGCACGGAAAAGACCCGGATGCAGGCGACGCTCGAAGCGGCGGAGAAAGGCCTGCGGCTGTTCAAACCCACCAGCCAGGTGCGTGTACTGACGTTCTCCACCAAGCTCGACGGCGACAAGGACTATCGCGAAGTGCTGCCCATGGCGCCCGTCGGGCAGCAGCTCACCCCCGGCCCGCTCGAGAAGCTTCGCGGCATCAAGGCCACTCCGGACGGCCAAACCGGGCTCTATGACAGTGTTTTGGACGCGTACAAGGTGGCGCGGCGCGAATGGGAGCCGGGCAGGCTGAACATCGTCATCGTGATGACCGACGGCAAGAACTCCGATCCCGGCGGGCTCACCCGCGAGCAGCTGCTCGCCGAACTCGGCAAGCTGCAGGATCTGCGGCGGCCGATTCCGATCATCGGGATCGGCATCGGCCCGGACATCGACGCGGCCGAGTTGCAGGAGATCACCAAGCCGACCGGCGGCCAGGCGTTCACCACGCCCGACCCCGGCAAGATCTCCGACGTGTTCTTCGGCGCGCTGAGCAAGCTCACCGGCGCCTGATCACCTGGTATATCCCCAGTACCGCGGCCAGGCTGAGCAGGCTGAGGTACAGCTGCGAGCGGGCGTCCTCGACGAACAGCATCGAGACGACCACGAGCAGCGTGCCCGCGATGATCGCGTAAACGAACAACGCGACGGCGCCCGCCGAGTTGATGATGAAGTAGAAGATCCGGTCGGGGAGACGTAGCTCATGATCACGGCCACGTAGCCGACCGAGGTGGACAGCAGGATCGCCTTCCACGGCACGCCGCGCGCGTTCGTGTCGGCGACCCAGCGCGGGGCCCAGCCGCGGGCGTTTCAACGCGAAGAGCATGCGGGAAGCCGTGTACAGCCCCGAATTCAGCACCGAGAGCGCGGCGGTGAGCACGACCGCGCTGACGATCGTCTCGGCCGCCGGGATACCGAACTTGCCGAAGGTGGCGGCGAACGGGCTCGTCTCGGTCGGCACATCGCGCCACGGGATGATCATCACGATCAGCGCGATCGACCCGGCGTAGAACAGGATCACCCGCCAGACGGTGGTCGCGGTGGCCTGCTGCACGGCCTTCTCCGGCTCGCTCGACTCCGCGGCCGCGACGGTGACGATCTCGGCGCCGAAGTACGAGAAGATCACGATCACCACGCCGTGGATGACGGAGAACGCGCCATTGGCGACGAAGCCGTCCTGCGTGATGTTGCCGACCGAGAGGTGGGCGCCAGGCCAGAGCCCGAGCACGAACAGGCAGCCCAGCACCATGAACACGACGATCGTGGTGACCTTGATCGACGCCAGCCAGAACTCGGTCTCGCCGAACGAGCGCGCGGACAGCAGGTTCGTGACGGTCAACAGGAGCATCAACGCGAGCGAGAACACCCACTGCGGAACCGAAGGCACCCATTTCTCAAGGATCTTGGCGCCCGCTACGGCTTCGAAAGCGACCACACCGACCCAGAAGTACCAATACAGCCAGCCGATCGTGAAGCCCGCCTAGCCGCCGAGCGCCTCGCGCGCGTAACTCCATAAAGGACCCGAGCGCCGGCGACGCGGTGGCCATCTCGCCGAGCATCCGCATGACGAGCACGACCAGCAGTCCGCCGAGCGCGTAGGAGAGCACGGCGGCGGGCCCGACGGTGTGGATCACCGCACCGCTGGCGAAGGTTGGGTTTCAGTCCAGCCGTGTCCATAGCGACGGGACCTTTCCAGGAACCGGCCTACCCGGGCAATGGTTCACTGGCGACCACTTGATGATCGGGCGACTTGAGTTGCACGATGGTCGCGCCGCCGAGCAGCACCACGGCCCCGACGGCCTGCACGACCGTCAACGCCTCCCCGAGCAGGATCCACGCCAGCACGTTGGCGAGGATCACCTCGACCAGCCCCAGCACACTGGCGATGGCCGCGGGCAGGTACTGGAGCGCGGAGATCCCGGCGAGGTAGGCGAGCACGGTCCCGACCAGCGCCAGCGCGATCAGCGCCACCCAGACCGGCGGATGCCACGGCCCGATCACCGCGGGCACGCTGAGAATCCGGGCCGGGATCGTCCACGGCGGCGCGACCACGCACACGGCGAGCGCGCCGATCCCCATGCCCCAGGTGACCATGCCCAGCGGATGCCTGCTCGCCAGCCCGCGTTCGCCGATCAGGAAGTACCCGGCCGAGCACAGCGCCGCCCCGAACCCGGCGAGCAACCCGAGCGCGTCGAGCTTCAGCCCCTGCCAGACCTGCGCGACCAGCACCAGCCCCACCATGGCGAGCGCGATCCCGCCCCAGACGGCCTTGGCCAGATGGATCTTGCGCACGAACCTCGTCCACAACGCGATCAGCACCGGCGAGACGAATTCCAGCAGAATCGCGATCCCGACCGGGATCCGGCTGGTCGCGATGAAGTACACCAGCTGGATCCCGCCGACCGCGACCAGCCCGTACGCGATCAGCAGCCGCCATTCACCCTTGCCGACCTTGAGTATCGACGGCTTGACAAGCCCTACGGCGGCGAAGAGCACGAGCGCCGACAGTCCAAGCCGGACAGCGGCGACCTGTTGCGGCGTCAACCCCGCGACCATGGTCGGTTTCCCCAGCGTCCCAGACGTACTGAAGAACAGTGCCGACAGCACGATCAGCGCCGTCCCACGCCCACGCCGGGTCTTCGCGGGTAAAACGTCGATAGCCACGCCCGCGAGCGTATCCCTCGCCCCCGGCACCCCTCGCCCCATTTACCGCTCGGGCCGCCCCAGCTCAGCCCCCCACCCTCCCTCGGGGCGGGCCCCACATCCATTCTATCGCCCACCCCCGACGAAACCGCCGGGTCGACCCACCTGTCCACAGCCCCCGGCCGATGTGGACAACCGACCCAAGTTGATCTTCGAGCGGTCAGAATCGTCGGTGCCGTGCGGTAGCGTTGATTCGGAGGCTTTTCGTTACGAGGCAAGCAAATTCAGGTGGACCGCAAGCCGGAGGCGATATGGCCGGTGATCGTCGCCAGGCGGACGCCTTGCAGGCGCAGTGCCTCCAGTGCGACGTCATCGGGTTCCGCCGACTTGCGCGAGACCCACGAGCCACCGTAAGGGTTTCCGGACTCCATCAGGTGCTTCGAGTTGTAGCCGAGCGGGACGACGATGGCGCCCCAGTGGTAGAAGATGTTGTTGATCGCGAGGATCGTCGACTCGAGACCGCCGTGCGCCGTCGACGCGGTGGTGAACGACGTCGCGACCTTATCGGCGAGCTTTCCCTTCGCCCACAAGCCACCCGTGGTGTCCAAAAAGGACTTGAGCTGGCTGGCGGGTCCGCCGAAGCGGGTCGGTGTGCCCGCCGCGACACCGTCCGCCCACTCCAGGTCGGCCAAGGTGGCCGGCTCGGCCCGCGGGCCCGCGTCCACATAGGACTGCCAGCGCGGGTTGGCCGCGATGGCCTCGGGTGGCGCCGTCTCGGCGACCGTGCGCAGGCGGACTTCGGCGCCCGTGTCGAGCGCGCCCTTGGCCAGTGCTTCGGCCAGGCTCGCGGTGTTGCCGGTCGCGCTGTAGTAGACGACGAGAATCCGTGTGCTCACGCCATCCGAGGGTAGGCCACCCCGAAGCCCTGTCTCAGAAAGTGGGCTTCCAGGGGCTCACGGTGTCCGTCGGGCGGGTGGGGTCGTGGAAGCGGGGCTTGTCGAGTTCGCCGCGGCGCAGCGGGATCATGCCTTCGACGATCGCGCGCATGATCTTCTCGTGCGCGAGGCGCCCGGCGCTGGGGCGCGAACGGTCGATCTCGGACAGGTCGACCGGCTTGCCGAAGTGCACCCGGAACGTCGGGCGGCGCATCGGCGCGCTCAGGCCGGACCGCGCGAGCGGCGCCAGGTCGGCCGGGCCGTTGACGGTCTCGGTGCCCCAGTACACCGCCTCGTGGGCGCCCCACTGGCTGATCGGGATCACCGGCACGCCCGCGGCGAGCGCGAGCCGGGCCGCGCCGGTCTTGCCACGCTCGGGCCAGAGGCCGGGATCGTGGCTGATCCGGCCCTCGGGGTAGACGATGATCGGGTCGCGGGTGGTGCGCAGCGCTTCGGCGGCCTCGCCGAACTGGCCGACCGCGGTGTTCGACTCCGCGCGGTCGATGCGCAGGTGGTTGCTGGCGCGCAGGGCCGGGCCGATCAGCGGCGCGTCGAGGATGCCGCCGGCCAGCATGAACCGGGGGTTGATGCCGAGCTTCTTGCACGCGGCCATCAGGACGAACGCGTCGAACACGCCGATGTGGTTCGGCGTCATCAGCAACGGCTGTTTCCGCAGCTCAGCGGGCACTTCGCCGGTGACGCGCAGTCGGCCGACGAAGTTCACCAGGCCACGGTCGAGGTTCAGCATCGTCCGCCAGATGGCGGGTGCGCGGCGATTTCCGTCTCGGCCCAGTGCAACCATGACGTCAGCATTTCATGCCTTCGTAATCACCCGGTTGGCCGCTCAAGGTTTGGTTGCCCGGCAAAACAGTGACGAATGTTTCGGTTGGGCTGCGAGTGGCGGACGTGACGAACGGGACCCTGCGGTTACCGTGGATACATGGCTAGTGGGTCGGCTACGACAAGGAAGAGTTCGGGACGCGGCGGGGGCAAGGGACCGGCGCGCAAGCCTCGTACCACCGCGAAGCCACGATCGACCGCCTCCCGCCCGGCGTCCCGGCCTGCCGCGCGCAGGCCGGCGCCACGCCGCAAGAGCTCGTCCGGCACCTTCGGCAAGGCCGTCCGTGGCGGCTGGAACCTGCTGGCCAAGGGCATCGGCAGCATGGCGCGCACGGTCGGCCGCACCCGCGAGCTGGAGGCCGAGCATCGCCGTGACGGGCTGGCGCTGGGCCTCATCGCGGTCGGCCTGATCGCCGCCGTCGGCGTCTGGTGGCAGGCCGCGGGGCCGATCGGCCGCTGGGTCGAGATCGGCACCCGCTTCATACTCGGCGCAGGCGCCGTGACGCTGCCGCTGGCACTGATCGTCACCGCCGTCGCGCTGATGCGCTCCGAGCCGCGCCCGGAAACCCGCCCCCGGATGGTGATCGGCACGCTGCTGGTGACCCTCGCCGTGCTCGGCATGCTGCACATCTTCACCGGGCTGCCGGAGGAGACCGACTTCCAGATGTACGCGGGCGGCGTCATCGGCGCCTTCGCGGGCGGGCTGCTGGTCAAGGGCGTGACCAGCTGGGTCGCCGTCCCGCTGCTGATACTCGTGCTCGGGTTCGGCGTGCTGGTGTTCACCGGCACCCCGGTCCGCGAGATCCCGCACCGCCTGCGGAACTGGGGCCTCGACGAGGAGGAGATCGCCGAAGCCGAGGCCGAGCGCCAGGCCATCCACGACGAGCGCGACGCCGTCACCGAGGCCGACCCCAAGTCCGTCCGCCTGCGCAAGCCGTCGCGCCGCCGCCAGGCCGCGAACTCCGAGGGCGAGCAGCTCGACATCGAAGCCGCGCTCGCCGAGCCGCCCACGCCGCTGCGCCCGCCGAAGGCGAAACCGAAGCCTGCCGCCGAGGTCGTCGAAAAGAAGCCCGCGAAGGCCGAGCCCGCTTTGGCGGTCACCCGAACGGTGGAAGGCGACTACAAGCTGCCGTCGCCGGAGCTGCTCAAGCTCGGCGATGTGCCGAAGAGCCGCAGCCGCGCCAACGACACGATGATCGAGGCCATCGGCGGCGTGCTGGAGCAGTTCAACGTCGACGCGCAGGTCACCGGCTTCACCCGTGGCCCGACGGTCACCCGGTACGAGGTCGAGCTCGGGCCGGGGGTGAAGGTCGAGAAGATCACCGCGCTCACCAAGAACATCGCGTACGCCGTGGCCACCGACAACGTCCGCCTGCTCGCCCCGATCCCCGGCAAGTCCGCGGTCGGCATCGAGGTGCCCAACTCCGACCGCGAGATGGTCCGGCTCGGTGACGTGCTGCGCGCGCCGTCGACGGTCAAGGACACGCACCCGATGGTGGTCGGCCTCGGCAAGGACATCGAGGGCCACTTCGTCACCGCCAACCTCACGAAGATGCCCCACCTGCTGGTCGCGGGCTCCACCGGTTCCGGTAAGTCGAGCTTCGTCAACTCGATGCTCGTCTCGCTGCTCGCCCGCGCGACCCCTGAAGAGTGCCGAATGGTGCTGATCGACCCGAAGATGGTCGAGCTGACGCCGTACGAGGGCATCCCGCACCTGATCACGCCCATCATCACCCAGCCGAAGAAGGCCGCCGCCGCGCTGGCCTGGCTGGTGGAGGAGATGGAGCAGCGTTACCAGGACATGCAGGTCAACAAGGTCCGCCACATCGACGACTTCAACAAGAAGGTCCGGTCCGGCGAGATCACCGCACCGCCCGGCAGCGAGCGTGTCTACCAGCCGTATCCGTACATCATGGCGATCGTCGACGAGCTCGCCGATCTGATGATGACCGCGCCCCGCGACGTCGAGGACGCCATCGTCCGCATCACCCAGAAGGCCCGTGCCGCCGGTATCCACCTGGTGCTCGCGACGCAGCGTCCGTCCGTCGACGTGGTCACCGGCCTGATCAAGACCAACGTCCCGTCCCGCCTGTCGTTCGCGACCTCGTCGCTGACCGACTCACGGGTCATCCTCGACCAGCCGGGCGCCGAGAAGCTGATCGGCATGGGTGACGCGCTCTACCTGCCGATGGGCGCGGGCAAGCCGATCCGGGTTCAGGGCGCGTACGTCAGCGACGAGGAGATCGCCGCGGTCGTCAGCTTCGCGAAGGAACAGGCGCAGCCGGACTACCAGGACGGCGTCACCGCGGCCAAGGCAGGGGAAAAGAAGGAGATCGACGCCGACATCGGCGACGACCTCGACGTGCTGCTGCAGGCCGCGGAGCTCATCGTGACCTCGCAGTTCGGCTCGACCTCGATGCTCCAGCGCAAGCTGCGTGTCGGCTTCGCGAAGGCCGGACGCCTGATGGACCTGCTCGAGAGCAGGGGAGTGGTCGGCCCGTCCGAAGGCTCGAAGGCCCGCGACGTGCTCATCAAGCCGGAAGAGCTGGAGTCGGTGCTGTTCATGATCCGCGGCGGCGACGGCGGTTCGCCGGATGACGAGGATTAGCGCGCGTGCAACCGGCCAGCGGGTTGGCTCCGTCTGGTGACTGTGAGCTGGAAAGAGTGGATCCTCGCGGCATGTAGCGCGCTCGGGCTGGTGTGCGGGCCGAGCGCGCAGGCACCGGCGCCCGCGGACTCCGCGGCGCAGGCGCGGCTGGGCGCCGAACTGACCCTGCGGATCGGTGAGTCCGTGGCCGTCCAAGGCGCGGACCTGCGCGTCGGCTTCGACTCGGTGGCCGACTCGCGCTGCCCGCCCAAGGTCCTGTGTGTCTGGGAGGGCGACGCGGCCGTCACCGTGTCCTTGGTCCGGCCGAGCACCGGCGCCCGCACCACGGTCGAGCTGCATTCGAACGCCGGCTTCGCCAAGCCGACGATCTACGAAGGCTTCCGCGTGGCGCTCACGAGCGTCGCGCAGCCTGCCGACCATGTGACGCTCGTGGTCACCAAGAGCTAGCTCAACGCGTTGTCCCAGTGATCGAGATAGGCGATCTCCTCGATCGGTGTGCGGGCGGCGGGCTTGAAGTCGGGCACCGTGGTGTACGCGACCGGGAGCAGCCCGACCTGAGTGACGTTCTCCGGGATGCCGAGGATCTTCGCCGCTTCGGCCTCGCGGACCAGGGTGTAGGTGGTCAGCGTCGAGCCGAGCCCGCGCGACCGCAGCGCGAGCTGGAAGTTCCACACCGCGGGGAAGATGCCGCCGTAGAAGGCGGCGAGTTCACCGTTGCCACCCTGCGGCCGTCCCCGCAGGCACGGGATGACGAAGACCGGGACCCGTTCGATGTTGTCGATGAGGAACCGGCCGGATGCCATCGCCCGCTTCACCGGGCCCGACTCGGCGGCCGGGCCCGCTTCGGCGAGCTTCGAGTCCAAATAGGGTTCGCCGACCTCGCGGAACAGCTTGCCCAGCTCGTTCTTCACCGACTGGTCGCGAACGACCAGCCAACGCCAGTTCTGCACGTTGCCAGGAGTCGGCGCCTGCGTCGCGAGACGGAGACAGTCCGCGATCACCTCCGGCTCGACCGGGCGGTCGAGATCGAGCTTGCGCCGCACCGCGCGAGTGGTGCTGAGCAGGTGGTCCGTGTCCATCGCCGCGCCTTCCGCAGATCCGCTGGTATCGATTGACCGTACCGCCGGACAGATGCCGCGACAGTCCACTATGGTCTCCCCGTCTTTACACGTTGAGGGGAAGGTCCGTAGTGGGCACGTACGAATATCGAACGGTCACCGAGGTCAACTGGGGTGCCCTGATCGGCGTTTCGCTGTTCTCGCTCGCCGTCAGTGTCTTCTTCATTTTTGTGGGCTGGAAGGTCTTCGCCAAGGCCGGTCAGCCGGGCTGGGCCGTGCTCATCCCGTTCTACAACACCTACATCATGCTGAAGATCGCCGGGCGTCCCGGCTGGTGGCTGGTCCTGTACATCGTCCCGTTCGTCAACCTCGTGATCGCGATCATCGTCATGCTCGACGTCGCGAAGTCGTTCGGCAAGGACACCGTATTCGCCATCTTCGGCCTGATCCTGTTCCCCTTCGTCGGCATGCCGATGCTCGCCTTCGGCAGCGCGCAGTACATCGGCCCCGGCGGGATCCCGCAGAACCAGGGTGGCGGCTACGGCAACCCCGGTGGCGGCTACGGCCAGCCCGCCTACGGCCAGCCCGGCCAGCAGGGCTACGCGCAGCCGGGCCAGCAGGCCTACGGTCAGCCCGGTTACGGCCAGCAGCCCGGCCAGCAGGGCCAGGCCGGTTACGGTCAGCAGGGTCAGCAGGGGTACGGCCAGCCCGGCCAGCCGCCCGCCGGTTACTGATCGACGTTTTCGCGCAGGAACCTGTCGACGAGTTCGCTGATCGTGGCGAGTTCCTCCTCCAGTGCGAAATGGCCGGTGTCGAGCAGATGTACCTGCGCTGATGGCGCATCGCGTGTGAACGCCTCGGCACCCGCCGGAATGAAGAAGGGGTCGTTACGACCCCAGACCGCGAGCACCGGTGGCTGCGACTCCCGCAGCCACCGGTGGATCTCGGGGTACGCGGGCGGGTTGTTCCGGTAGTCCCACAACAGATCCGCCTGTGCCGCCGCGCGCCCCGGCTGTTCGAGATAGAACCGGTCGAGCTGATAGCTCCCGGGATCGATCGCCTCCGGGTTCCGCACTCCTTCGTAGTACTGCCACCGGATGCTCTCCGGGGAGAGCATCTCCTCCAGTCCTGATTGGACTTCCGCTCGGGAGCCCTGGTTCGCGAAGTCCGGCATGGCCGGGCCGAAGCCCTCCACATAGGCGTTGCCGTTCTGCGTGATCAACGCGGTGATCTGCTGTGGACGCCGCGCCGCGAGCCGTAGCCCGGCAGGTGCGCCGAAATCGAAGACGTACAGCGCGTAGCTGCTGAGCCCGAGCGCGTCGACGAAGTCGCCCAGCACGCTCGCGAGCGCTTCGAAGGTGAACTCGAAACCCTCCTCGGTCTCCGTCTGCCCGAATCCAGGGAGATCGGGTGCGACGAGATGCCAATGCCCCGCGAGCTCCCGCATCAGGCCCACGTACTGGTGCGACGACGTGGGGAAACCGTGCAGGAGCAGCAACGTGGGCGCGGACGGGTCGCCGGCTTCGCGGTAGAAGACCTCGGCAGGGCCGGCCTGGATGCGACGGTGGGCGATCGGGTGCTTGGACATCGCGTCTCTCCTAATGGTTGCAACGTGCTCACATCCATTAGTACACTGAAGTCGAGCGCAGGGGAAGGCCCAGTGCTAATGCATGGAGGTGGCGGGAGATGTTAGTGTCGGAGTATGGAGTTCACGGTCGTCGGCGAGGGTTTGGCGGTGGATCTCGCGGACACGGAGCTGCTCGCGGTCTCACCCAAGGTGGATCTGCTGGCCACCGAAGAGGAGAACGAGAAGTTCTGGGAACTGCACGCCGGGCAGTTGCCGGAGGGCACTTCGGCGCCGGCGGCGGGCGCCACGCGGCGGCTGCGGTCCGCGGTGCGCGCGCTCCTTGACGCGCGGGTGCGCGGCGAGCATCCGGAGCCGTGGGCGGTGGAGGATGTCAACGCCGCGGCCGCGGCCGTGCCGACCAGCCTGCGGATGGACATCGCCTTCTCGCGAGAGATCCGCTGGCACTACGACCAGGGCGGTGACGCCGCGCTGGCGGCCGTCGCGCGCTCGGCGATCGAGCTCGTCACCGGTCCGCACGCGTCGCAGCTGAGGCGCTGCGCGGCGGAGGACTGCTCGATGCTGTTCGTGGCCACGAACTCCCGGCGGCAGTGGTGCACGCCGAACCTGTGCGGCAACCGGGCGCGGGTCGCGCGGCACGCGGCACGGAGCAAGCACGACTGAGCGGCCCGCGGTGGGCACTCAACGGCCAGGTAGGCACTGGGCCCTTCAGTGTGGGCACTGAAGGGCTCGGGACTGGTACTGAGCGGCTTCATGGTGGGCGCCGCAGCCTGGGGTGGGCTTTGAGCGGCTCAGGCTGGACTGCGGCCTGCTCGCGCAGAGCGGTCGGGATCGGGCTGCGGGCGCTTCCTCGACTTGGGCTGGCTGTGGGCCGGTCCTTGGGCCGGGGTTGGGCCGCGGGCCGTTCCTCAGGTCGGGGCTGACCTCGCGGGTTGTCGGCGCCGCGTTCGCAACCTTGAGCGTTGTGAACGTCTCGTTCGCAACGTTGACCCGTTGTGGAACGTCCCGTTCGCTATGCCCGCGTGCGTCGGAAGCCGCTCAAACCCCTTGGAATGGGTATGCGCGTTGGGCTGGGCCGCGGGGCCGCTTCGAACGCTCGGAGCGGCCCCGCGGAGAACAGGGAGGAACGGTCGCGTCAGTTACCGAACTTGCGGACGGCCTGGTAGTAGGTCCAGGCCGTGCCCTTGCAGACCACGTTGCTGCCGCAAAGGCTCAGGAGGTCCGAGTAGAGCTTGTCGTCGATCCGCTTGCGGTTGGTCTCGTTCCAGCGGCCCTGCTTCTTGTAGTTGCGGTAGCCGAAGTCGTGGCGGTAGCAGCCCTTGACGAACTCCCAGCCCAGCGGCTTGTCCGGGGACCAGGAGCAGCCGTCGGAAGACCAGTCGAGCTGGCCGTCGTAGGGCCGCTGCGCCCGGATCGTCTGGAAGTTACCGAGGGAGGTGTTGAAGATGTAGGTGTCGGTGACGGCGGGAAGGTCGACTGCCTGCGCCGTGCCCGCACCGAGCAGGACGGTGGCGGCGACGGCGATGGTGGCGATGAACGAGCGGAGGGTCTTGCGCATTCGGGTCCCCAAGCTGGTCGGCGAATTTCAAGCCAGCACAGCATCGGGTTTTATGGCGTGGATCACCACCGCTGAAGGGTGGACGACTTGATGAAGCATCAGGGAAGTTCGAGCAACATGCGCGAATTGCCCAGCGTGTTCGGCTTGACGTAGGGCAGGTCGAGGAACTCGGCGACGCCGGTGTCCACCGAACGGCGCATCTCCTCGTAGACCTCTTGGGGTACCGGCGTGCCTTCGATCTCGACGAACCCGTGCCTGGCGAAGAAGCGGGTCTCGAAGGTGAGGACGAACACGCGCTGCAGCCCGAGCTCGATGGCCAGCCCGACGAGCTGCTTGACGAGCGCGTGACCGATGCCACGTCCCCTGGCCGCCTTGTCGACCACGATCGTGCGGATCTCGGCGAGGTCCTCCCAGAGCACGTGGAGCGCGCCGCAGCCGAGCACCTCGCCCTCGGACTCGGCCACCCAGAACTCCTGCATGTCCTCATACAGCGTGACCAGCTCTTTTTCCAGCAGCACGCGGCCGGCGTCGGAGTCGACGAGCGTCTTGATCTTGCGCACGTCCGCGATCCGGGCGCGGCGAACGGTCAGCTTGTCTGCTTCGGAGGACACGTCGGAGGACACACATGTCAACTTAGCGACGCCGCGGACACGAGTGATCGGGGGAGCGCGAAGGGCGCCAGCTACGCTAAGCCACGTGCCTTCTCCCACCACCGGTAATCGCCGCGTCTCCTTGCTGACCCTGGGCTGTGCCCGTAACGAGGTCGATTCCGAGGAGCTCGCCGGCCGCCTGGCCGCCGGCGGTTGGGAACTCGCTGCCGAGCCGGAAGAGTCCGACGTCGTGGTGGTCAACACCTGCGGTTTCGTCGAGTCGGCCAAGAAGGACTCGGTCGACACGCTGCTCGCCGCCTCCGACACCGGCGCCAAGGTCGTCGCGGTCGGCTGCATGGCCGAGCGCTACGGCAACGAGCTCGCCGACAGCCTGCCCGAGGCCGACGCCGTGCTCGGGTTCGACCACTACGCCGACCTCTCCGACCGGCTCGACGACATCGTCGCCGGGCGCACGGTCGCCTCGCACACGCCTTCGGACCGCCGCAAGCTGCTGCCGATCAGCCCGGTGCAGCGCCAGAGCGCGAGCGAAGAGGTCGAGGTGCCCGGTCACGCACAGCACGGCTGGGGCCCGCGTGTGCTGCGGACCCGGCTGGACAACGCGCCGGTCGCCGCGCTGAAAATCGCCTCTGGCTGCGACCGGCGCTGCTCGTTCTGCGCCATCCCGTCCTTCCGCGGCTCGTTCGTCTCGCGCCAGCCGGACGAGATCGTCGCCGAGGCCATGTGGCTCGCCCAGAACGGCGTCAAAGAGGTCTTCCTGGTCAGCGAGAACTCGACCTCCTACGGCAAGGACTTCGGCCGCGACGGCGCACGCGCGCTCGAGCTGCTGATCCCGCGCCTGGCCGCCGTCGAGGGCATCGAGCGCGTCCGCGTCTCCTACCTGCAGCCCGCCGAAACGCGGCCCGGCCTGGTGAAGGCCATCGCGACCACACCCGGCGTCGCCGACTACTTCGACCTGTCGTTCCAGCACTCCAGCGAGACCGTGCTGCGCCGCATGCGCCGGTTCGGCTCGACGGACTCCTTCCTCGCGCTCACCGAGCAGATCCGGGAGTTCTCGCCGGAAGCGGGCATCCGCACCAACGTGATCGTCGGCTTCCCCGGCGAGACCGAGGACGACCTGGCCGAGCTGGAGCGGTTCCTGACCGGCGCCCGGCTCGACGCGGTCGGCGTGTTCGGCTACTCCGACGAGGACGGCACCGAGGCCGAGACCTTCGACGGCAAGCTCGACCCCGACGTGGTCACCGAGCGGGTCTCGCGCATCTCGGCGCTCGTCGAGGAGCTCACCACCCAGCGCGCCGAGGACCGCATTGGCACGATGGTCGACGTGCTGATCGAAAACGTCGATGACGACGACCCGATCGGCCGCGCGGCGCACCAGGCGCCCGAGGTCGACGGCGAGTGTGTCGTCATCGAGTCGGAGGACCTGGAAGTCGGGCAGTTCGTGCGCTGCGAAGTGGTCGACTCCGAGGGCGTCGACCTGATCGTGCGGCCGATCCCGCATGGCGACGTGACGGCGCCCGCGGCGGCGACCACCGCGTTCGTGGACTCGGAAAAATGAGTGCGGCGCCCAGCGACGCGGGCGGCGACGCCCGCGAAGCCCAGCCTGCCTCGGTGCCGGAGCCGACCCCCGTCCCGACGCTCAACCTCGCGAACCTGCTGACCATGTCCAGGCTCGTGCTGGTCCCGCTGTTCGTCGTCGCGCTGTTCAACGGCGACGGCACCGACACCTTCTGGCGGGCCGTCGCCACCGCGCTGTTCGCCATCGCCTCGTTCACCGACCAGGTCGACGGCTGGGTGGCCCGCAAGTACGGCCTGATCACCGACTTCGGCAAGATCGCCGACCCGATCGCGGACAAGGCGCTGATCGGTGCCGCGCTGGTCGGACTGAGCGTGCTCGGCGAGCTCGGCTGGTGGGTGACGATCGTGATCGCCGTCCGCGAGGTCGGCGTGACACTCCTGCGCTTCTGGGTGATCAAGCACGGCGTGATCCCGGCCAGCCGGGGCGGCAAGGCGAAGACACTGGCCCAGGTCGCCGCGATCACCGCCTACCTGCTGCCGCTGCCCGCGTCGGCCGAGATCGTGCGCTGGGCGCTGATGGGCCTCGCGCTGCTCCTCACCGTCGTCACCGGGCTGGACTACGTCTTCCGCGCGGTCAAGCTCCGCGCGGCGGGCCAGCGGGCCGGAGCGGGCTCCTGACGATGGACGCGGCGGAGGTGATCGCCCGGCTCGTCGAGCGGGGCGAGACGGTCGCCACGGCCGAATCGCTCACGGCGGGCCTGGTTTGTGCCGCGCTGACCGATGTGCCGGGTTCCAGCCGGGCGGTGCGCGGCGGCCTGATCGTCTACGCGACGGAGCTCAAGGCGGAGCTGGCCGGCGTCGATCGGGACCTGCTCGCCGAGCACGGCGCGGTGCATCCGGAGGTCGCCGCCCAGCTGGCGGACGGCGCGCGGTTACGCTGTCGTGCTGTTTGGGGTCTCGGTTTGACCGGGGTCGCCGGGCCGGATCCGCAGGACGGTGTGAGCCCCGGCACGGTCTACGTTGGACTGGCCGGTCCCGTCAACCTGGTCCGTGAGCTGCGGCTTAACGGCGATCGCTCAGCCATCCGGGTGGCATCCGTGCGTGCGGCGCTCGACCTGCTCGGGGAACATCTAGCTTGATCCAAGCGTTCGCCCTTGGCGTACGGACGTGTCAAACCCTGCGTTTACCCGTCTGCTCTGGGTAACGTGGTGACTAGTAGACCGGGAAGGGAGGCGCGTGATGACCGTGCTGTTGCGTGAGGCGATCGGTGATCGGCTCCGTCATGCCCGCACCAACCAGCGTCGAACGCTGCGCGACATCTCCCGCGCCGCCAGGGTCAGCCTCGGATATCTCTCCGAGGTCGAACGGGGGCAGAAGGAAGCGTCCAGCGAGCTGCTGGCTTCGATCTGTGAGGCGCTCGAACTGCCTTTGGGTGAGCTGTTGCACAACGTGGCGGCCGACGTGTCCGCGCTGGACAACGTCGAGGTCGTCCCCGTCGAGGAACGCGCCGCGGCCAAGGAGGCTCCCAAGGCCGCCAGCGGTGCGCTCGAAGGTGGCAGCCTGGTACCCGGCATGATCGGCAACGACCTCGCCGACCTGCGGCTTTCCGGGCCGCCGAGGATGAGCCCGACGTTGCGGACCACGATCAGCGCGCCGAAGATGGCTTCGATCATCGCGGCGTGAGAGCACTTCGATCTCTTCAGTGAGCAAAGCGGCCCCGGGGTTACGACCCCGGGGCCGCTGTTGTTTCACGCCTATCACGATCAGGGTCCACCCTGAATTCTCCCGGGGTCGCCTGGAAGGCTCAACGGCAACCTGACACGATGGAACTCAACGCCGGGGTCGGGACGTTCTACTCCTGTAACCAGCGCCGCTCAGCGCGGCGCGGTGGCAGGGGGAGACACGCCCCACCATCGGGTATTCGAGCCAGTGGGACGCAAGAAGGCAGGCGGAGGAGATGGCCAACCCTTTCGTGAAGTTCTGGAAGTACATGATGGCGGCGTTCTCGTCGAAGATCGACGAGCACGCTGACCCGAAGGTACAGATCCAGCAGGCCATCGAGGAGGCGCAGCGTAACCACCAGGCGCTCTCCCAGCAGGCCGCAGCGGTGATCGGCAACCAGCGTCAGCTGGAGATGAAGCTCAACCGCCAGCTCGGCGACGTGGAGAAGCTGCAGGCTTCGACCCGCCAGGCGCTGGTGCTCGCCGACGAGGCGCGCGCCAAGGGCGACGAGCAGAAGGCGAGTGAGTTCGAGAACGCGGCGGAGGGGTTCGCCGCGCAGCTCGTCACCGCCGAGCAGAACATCGAGGACCTCAAGACCCTGCACGACCAGTCGCTGGGTGCCGCCGAGCAGGCGAAGAAGGCCGTCGAGCGCAACGCGACCACGCTCCAGCAGAAGCTGGCCGAGCGCACCAAGCTGCTCTCGCAGCTGGAGCAGGCCAAGATGCAGGAGAAGGTCTCGGCTTCGCTCAACTCGATGTCCGAGCTCGCCGCGCCGGGTAACACCCCGTCGCTGGACGAGGTCCGCGACAAGATCGAGAAGCGCTACGCCACCGCGCTGGGCTCCGCCGAGCTCGCGCAGAACTCGGTGCAGGGCCGGATGCTGGAAGTCCAGCACTCGACCACGCAGCTGGCAGGCCACTCGCGTCTCGAGCAGATCCGCGCGTCCATGAAGGGCGACTCGGTCGCGCAGGTCACCGGTGGCACCGCCGCCGCGAAGCCCGCGGCCTCGGGTGCCGACATCCAGCGCGAGATCCAGGCGCGGGTGCAGCAGGAGCAGCAGAAGAACTAGTTGGTCCAGGCCATCGCTAGGGGGCGCGTGAGCATGAGTTCGGGCAAGCGGGATTTCAGCGAGTTCAACGCCAAGCTGGAGAAGCACATCGAACGACTGCCCGACTACGCGCAGCGCGCCCAGGAGAAGCTGCAGAAGTACTTCCCGCCGGGAGAGGAAGGCGCCAACCGGCCTTCTTCTCCCGGCAGGCCTGCGGCTTCGCGGCCGCCGATGAAGATGCCACCGGTGCGGCTCCCGCAGCTGAAGGTGCCCGCGGAAATCCCGGTCGTCGCGGAAGCCCGCGCCAAGTGGACACAGTGGAATGCCCCCGAGTCGAAACTCCAGCGGCGTAAGCGTCGCGCGTCGCGGGCCATGACGTTCTGGTTCATGCTGACCGTCCTCTGTGGCCTCTACGCGCTCGTCACCGGCACCGGCCTGATCGGCAACCCGGCGGGCGACATGGCGCAGGCCGTCGCCGGCATCGCCGGCGTGATCATCACCGGCACCCTCGGCGTCCGTTCGGGACTGCGGCTGCGCCAGCTCGGCAAGACCCAGCTCCCGGCGAGCAGCACCCCGCCGCCGTTGCCGTCCGCCTCCTCGGCCGCCCGTATCCCGATGGAACGGCTCGCCGAGTCCGAGGCCTCGCTGACGGAACTGCTCCGCCAGCTCTCCATCCCGACCTCCGTCGGCACCACCGCGATCCCCGAGATCTCCGTCGCCGACGCCCGCAACACCGCGAACGAGGCCGCCGCCGCGCTGCGTGGGCTGGCAGGCCGCATCCAGGCCATCGAACGGGCCCGCAACGCCGCTCCGGCAGGCGAACGCGCCGCGTTGGACTCCGCCATCCGATCGCTGACCGATCAGCTCGACGACGGTCTCGAGGGCTACGGCGCGCTCGTCGCCGCGGCCGGGCACGCGGTCGCCGCGAGCGGCGGCGGCATGGGCGTCTCCAAGGAAGCGCTCACCAACGCCACCGACCATCTGGCCGGACTCGCGATCGCACTGCGTGAGCTTTCCTGAACCTGCTGTCCGTCGGCCGCTCGATAGCCGATCCGGCCTTGGATGATTGGTACGTCGACGGCTTTCCCATGGCCCGGTTGATGTCCCGGTTCGAATGTGCAGGCCTGACTCCCAGCGGCAATGGCTTCATCGTCACGCGCGATCCCGACGACTTGCGTGCCTTGCTCGGACGGTCTGATCAGGACAATGAGCTGCCCTCTGGAAGGGTGCCGCTGTACACCTGCTCGCTGTGCGGCGACTTCGGATGCGGCGTACTGGCTGTCCGCGTGACCTATGACAGGGACACGGTCAGATGGACCGACTTCGCCTGGGAGTCCGAGAGCGAGCCGGTGCTCGGCCCGTCACCGGACTACGCCGCACTCCCGGCGATCGAGTTCGACCTCGTCGAGTACGAGACCGTGCTCCGTCAGTTGCTGCGCTGAAGCCGCGCAACATCCGGGCGGTCACGACCTGTAGCCGTACCGGCACCGAAACACCTACGTAACGCAAAACCTGTGTTCGCCGCAACGCGGGGCGTTTACCCTGGTCACTGTGAATGCAGGGCTGTATACAACGCCGGATACGGCTAAGTCACGGGCCGCCGAGGTATACCTCCAGCTGCGCGAGGAGGTCATGGGCGGGCTCGTGAAGCCGCGCGTGCGCCTCGGGGAAGAGCGGCTCGCGCAGCGCTACGGCGTCTCGAGGACGCCTGTCCGTGAAGCGCTCGCCCGGCTGGCGACCGACGGCCTGATCGAGCGCCGGGACAACGGCTTTTATGTCACCACACCCAATCTCGCCGAGCTCAAGGATCTCTACGAGCTTCGCGTGACCTTGGAACTCAGGGGGATCGCACGGGCCATCGAGGACCCGGCGACGTGGCATGACCTGACGATCATCGACGCCGAGCTGGCGCGGTGGCAGGCTTTCCGCGCGGATCCGCCCCTGCCGGACCCGCAGTTCGTCGTGCACGACGAGCAGTTCCACGTCACCCTTTCGGCCGCGTCGGGCAATCCCGCGCTGACCGACGCGCTGATCGCGGTGAACCAGAAGATCCGGCGGGTCCGGATGTACGACTTCCTTACCGCGGAACGGATTTCCGAGACCATCGACGAACATCTGGAGATCCTCCAAGCGATCCGCGACGGCGAACTGGAGCGCGCTTACGACGCGTTGTTCGCCCATGTCGGCGGTTCGCTCTCGGTGGTTCTCAGTCGCGCGGAGCGCGCTCTGACCCAACTGGCGCTCCACAGTGGACTTTCTTGAGGGAACCGCCCGCCCGCCGAGGAAAGGACGCACCATGACCACGCTCCCGCCGGAACCCGAGTACGTCCCGCCGACCCCCGCGAGCGCCGTCCAGCGGGTGATGGCCGCGTTCGACCGGATCGCCGAGGTCGACCGGCCCGAAGTCTGGATCACCCTGCGTTCCGCCGAAGACGTGCTCGTCGACGCCAAGGCCGTCGACGAGCGGGTGCGGGCGGGGGAGCGGCCGCCGCTGGCCGGGCTTCTCCTCGCGGTGAAGGACAATGTGGACGTCGCGGGCCTGCCGACGACGGCCGGGTGCCCGGCGTTCGCGTACACCCCCGAGGTGAGTGCGACGGCGGTGCGGCGGCTGACGCAGGCGGGCGCCGTCGTGCTCGGCAAGACGAACCTGGACCAGTTCGCCACCGGGCTGGTCGGCTCACGCAGCCCGTACGGCGCGGTGCGCGGCGCCAAGGACCCGCTCAAGGTCAGCGGCGGGTCGAGCTCGGGCTCGGCCGTCGCGGTCGCGCTGGAACTCGTCGACATCGCGATCGGCACCGACACCGCGGGCTCCGGGCGCGTGCCTGCCGCGTTCAACGGGATCGTCGGGCTCAAGCCGACGCTCGGGCTGGTGCCGAAGACCGGTGTGGTGCCCGCGGCGCGGTCGTACGACTGCGTCACGATCTTCGCCCGCAAGCTCACCACGGCGCAGCTCGCGCTCGCCGAGATGACCGGCCCGGACGCCGACGACCCGCAGAGCCGTGCCTGGCCTGACTCGGTCCGCCTGAGTGCGGGCGAGCATCCCCGCGTCGCGATCCCGGACGACAAGAACCTCGCACCGCTCTCGCCGAGCGCACACCGCGCGTTCGTGGCGGCCGTCGCGTCGCTGCGCGCGTCGGGGGCGATCCTGACCACCGTCGACATCGCGCCGTTGCTGGACGCGGCGACGTTGCTCTACGACGGCGCGCTGGTCGCCGAGCGCTACGCCGCTGTCGGCGAGTTCCTGCGCGAGCATCCCGACGACGCCGACCCGACGGTCGCGAAGATCATTCTGGCCGCCGGTGAGCTCAAGGCGCATGACCTGGTGGCCGACCAGGAACGGCTCGCCCAGGCCAAGGCGACGGCGGAGAAGCTGCTCGCCGGGCAGGACGCGCTCGTGCTGCCGACGGTGCCGGAGCACCCGACGCTCGCGCAGGTCGAGAAGGACCCGGTCGGGGTCAACAAGCGGCTCGGCACGTACACGAACTTCGTGAACCTGCTGGATATGGCCGGCGTCGCGGTGCCCGCCGGGACGGCGGACGGCGGATCGTTCGGGCTGACCGTGCTCACCCGCGCCTTCGACGACCAGATCGCGCTCGACCTCGCCGCGCTGTTCACCGGCGAACTCGCCGAAACCCCTTATCCCGACAAGGGAATCGACCTCGTCGTGTTCGGCGCGCACCTGCGCGGGCAGCCGTTGAACTCCCAGCTCGTCGACCTCGGCGCCCGCTTCGCCGAGGAGGTGCTGACGGCGGAGGAGTACCGCATGGTGGCCTTGCCGACGACACCGCCGAAACCGGGCCTCCTGCACGTCGGCGCCGGTGGCGCGGCGCTGGAAGGCGAGCGCTGGCTGCTCTCGCCCGCCGCGCTGGGCAAGTTCCTCGCGGGCCTGCCCGCGCCGATGCTGCTCGGCCGGATCCTGCTCGACGACGGCACCGAGGCGGTCGGCTTCTTCTGCGACCCGTCGGCGGCCGAAGGCGCGAAGGACATCACCGCGTTCGGCGGCTGGCGCGCTTACCTGCGGCGGATCATCGCGTGCCGGAAAGACCCCGTGTGACCCGGCGGACCAAGCCGGGGCCGTGCAATGCGAAGCCGGTGTAGAGCTGGATGAGGCTCGCGCCCGCGTCGAGCATGCGCCGCGCGTCGTCGGCGTCGAGGATGCCGCCGACACCGATGATCGGGAGCTTCCCGCCGGTCTCGGTGTGCACGAATTCGACGACCTCCCGCGCGCGGGAGGTCAGCGGCCTGCCGGAAAGCCCGCCCGCCTGCTCGGCGAGGTGGGCGTCGGACGGCGCGAGGCCCTCGCGGGAAAGGGTGGTGTTGGTGGCGATGAGCCCGTCGACGCGGTGCTCTTCGCAGACGCCGAGCAGTTCGGCCAGCGCCTCGTCGGTGAGGTCGGGCGCGACCTTCACCAGGAGTGGCACCGGCTTGCCCAGCTCGGTCATGGTCGTGCGCAGCTCGGCGAGCAGTTCGGCCAGCGCGGACTTGTCCTGCAGCGCGCGCAGGCCCGGCGTGTTCGGCGAGCTGACGTTGATCGCGAAGTAGTCGGCGAACGGGTGCAATGCCTTGAGCGAGGACCGGTAGTCCTCGACCGCCGCTTCGAGCGGCGTGACCTTGGACTTGCCGATGCTGATCCCGAGCGGGACGTCCGGCTTGCCGAACGCCTTGAGCCGCGCGGCGAGCGCCTCGGCGCCCTCGTTGTTGAAGCCCATGCGGTTGATCACCGCGTCGGTCGCGGGCAGCGTGTACAGCCTCGGCTTGGGATTGCCGGGCTGCGCGAGCCCGGTCACGGTGCCGACCTCGACGAACCCGAAGCCCAGCGCGGGCCACGCGTGCAGCGCGCGGCCGTTCTTGTCCATCCCGGCGGCGAGCCCGACCGGGTTGGGGAAGTCCAGGCCCAGCACCGAAACCGGGGCCTCGGTGCGGTAGACGCGGCGCAGCGCGGCGAGCGCGGGCGACGACCGGCTGACCTTGGCCAGCACTTGGAGGGTGCGCTCGTGCACCAGCTCGGGGTCGTTCTTGCTCAGCCCGTACAGCGCGGGACGGATGATCTTGTCGAACAGCACGGCCCCCATCGTGCCCTACTGCCTAGCGACCCTTCCATTCGTCCTCGAGCATCGCGTAGACGATCTCGTCGGTCCACACGCCCTTGACCACCTCGTTCTCACGCAGGTGGGCCTCTTTGCGCATGCCGATGCGTTCGAGCAGGTTCGCCGAGGCGATGTTGCGACCGTCACAGCTGCCGACGATGCGATGCAGCCCGAGCTCCTCGAAGCCCAGCCGCAGCAGCTCGGTGACGGCCTCGGCGGCGAGGCCCTTGCCGTGGTGGTCGGGATGGAAGACGTAGCCGATCTCGCCTTGGCGGTGTTCCGCGCTGATGTACTCGAGATTCAGGTCGCCGATCAGTTCCCCGGTCGAGGCCAGTTCGACGGCGATGGCCAGGAACTGGCCTTCCTTCTGCAGCGTCGAGCTGTGGATGCGCTTGGCGAGCGCGGCGGCGGATTCGGCGCGGCTGCGCGGGCCCCAGTAGAGATAGCGCGCCACGTCGGAGCGCGACTGGAAGGCGTTGAGGGCGTCGAGGTCGTCCGCGTGGAACGGCCGGAGGATGAGACGTTCGGTGCTGATCGGGTAGTCCGGACGGAGCATGCCGCCCAGGCTAGCGACGTAAGCCGATTTTCGTGAGGGGTTTTCCGGGAAATAAAGAAGCCCCCGACGCCCTTCCCGCACGGCAAGGTTTCCGCGTGGGCCCGGGCCGGACTGGGTCCCGGGGCATCGGGGGCCTGGTGACTGCCTGGTATTCGCTAGCAGGCAACACGCGAAGCTGGCCACGGGGTGGCCGCTGGTAGTCCCATCGCGCGGCGTCCGCTAGCGGACAGCCACCTCACAAGTCCTCTTGGTATTCAACGCAGGACCACCTCCTCTCTTGTGTACTTCCAAGCTAGGCGAAGAGTCCGATGCCCTGCAACATCATTTTTGGTGCCCTGGAGCAGGTCCAGCCTGGCAGTGGGGGCAGAACCAGGTCGGCCGCTTGCGCACGTCGTGACCTTGGTCGGCGACCACGACCCTGCCGCCGCAGCGGAAGCAGCCCTGGCGAGTGCGTTCGTAAACCCAGTTGCGGCGGCCGCGGCCCATGTCACCGGTCGTGCACTGCTCGTGCCGCCAGGCGTTGGCGAGCAGGAGCTTGCGGCCGAGCGCGACGATCTTGTCAGCGTCCACTTCGGACACTGGGGTCCAGGGTGTGACGCCCAGTATGAAGCACATCTCGACCTTGTACAGGTTGCCGATACCGGCCATGACCCGCTGGTCGAGCAAGGCCAGGCCGAGCTCCCTCGCCGGGTTCGCGCGTAACGCGGCCGCCGCGCGCGCGGCGTGCTCGTCTGTCCACTGTGGATCGAGCAGATCGGGGCCGAGATGGCCGACCAGTGTGTGTTCTTCCTTGGTGGGCAGCAACTTCAGGTCGTGCAGGCGGAACCCGATGGCCTGCACGTCCTCGGTCATCAGGATGACGCGCGCGTGGTGCGCGGGGAAGCGCCAGCTCGCGCCGCGCGGGTAGATCCGCCAGGTGCCGTCCATCTTCAGGTGGCTGTGCAGTGTCAGGTCGCCGGAGAAGCGGGTCAGCAGATGCTTGCCGACGGTCCCGACACCGAGCACGCCGCGCCCCGCGAGATCGACCGTGGCGAGGGCGGGATGACGGAACTCGCCCCGCGTCAGCGTCTTGCCGGCGAGTGCCTTGTCGAGTTGCTTCCCTGCCAGGAAGACGGTGTCGCCTTCGGGCATCAGCTCGGCTGCGAGGCCGGCTCTGTGGTCTCTTCCGGCTCATCGGAGCGCACGCGGTGCCTGCCTGCCCGGTTCGAGCGCAGGATCTTGGCCAGCACCATGTTGAACGTCAGCGCGATCTCCTGCGCGCCCGGCGAGTTCCACTCGTGGATCGGGCTGCACGCGCCCTGCGCCTGCTGCACGGCGAGCCGGTCGGGAATGCCGGTCGGCATCACCAGCGAGCCGAAGGACTCGCGCAGCTCGGCGATCCGGTACTGGTGCTCGTACGACCGCACGCGCAGCTTGTTGACGAGCACGCCGATCGCGCGCAGGCCGGGGTTGTTCTCCTCGCGGGTCTTCTCGATCGCCTCCAGCGCGCGCTGGGCGCCGGTGACCGCGTAGATGGTCGGCTCGGTGACGATCAGCGCGCTGTCCGCGGCGACCAGCGCGGAGCGGGTCAGCCTGCCCAGCGACGGCGGGCAGTCGAGGATCACCAGCTCGTACGGTTCGTCGCGGATCGGCGCGCGGTGCAGCTCGTCGAGCGCGCGCGAGAGGTTCTCGAGACGGCGAGGGTCGGCCTCCGGCTCGTTCAGCAGCTGGAGTTCCTCGGCGCCGACCAGCACGTCGACCTCGTCGCTCCACACGCTGTGCGCGATGGCCCGCTCCAGCACCGCGCGGTGCGGGGTCTCCAGCACGTCGGCGAGGGTGGCGTCGGTGTACGGCGGGTCGAGCGAGGTCGTGGCGTTGCCCTGCGGGTCGAGGTCGGCCACCAACGTGCGGGTGCCCCTACGCAGAGCGGCGGATGCGATACCTAGCGCGACCGTCGTTTTCCCGACACCGCCCTTGAGGCTGAGAACCGCGACCGTGTGCACTCGATAGAGCCTACGGGTTCGGAGGGTGCGCGCTGCGGGGCAAGGTGCCGAATGTCTCGTCGGCGCTGGTGCGGGCCGCGCGAACAGGCTGTGACCACCCGATCGGGTAAATATGGGTGACCATTACGCTGCGGCCTATGAAAACGGACACCGTGGCAGCACGCGGGTCGGGTGCGGTGCGCCGCGTGCTCGAGGCCGAACTGCGGGCCGCCCGCGCGCGTGGCGTCGACCAGCCCCTCGTGGTCGACGTCGGCGGCGGCAGCGGCGGCTGGGCGGTGCCGTTCGCTTCGGCCGGGTGCCTGGTCACCGTGGTCGAGCCCAACCCGAACGCGCTGGCGACGCTGAAGCGCCGCGCCGAGGAAGAGGGCGTGTCCTCGCGGATCACCGTGGTGGCCGACGATTCCGACGCGCTCGCGCGCCACGTCAGCCCTGGCTCGGCCGACCTCGTGCTCGCGCACGGGCTGCTGGAGGTCGTCGACGACCCGGCGATCGTGGTCGCGGCGCTGGCCGAGGCGGTCGCGCCGGGTGGTGCGGTCTCGGTGCTGGTCACCAACCGGTTCGCGACCGCGTTGCACCGCGCGCTGGCAGGCCGCCTGACCGAGGCGCGCCAGGTGCTGGAGAGCGCCGCCGGCGTGCTGCCGGGCGGGCGTGACACCGTGCTGCGCCGGTTCGACGTCGCCGGGCTGGAAGCCCTGCTGACGGGTGCCGGGTTGACCGATGTGACGATCCAGGGCGACGGTGTCGTCTCCGACGCGATCGCGGGCGGCTCCCGTGAGGAAGAGCTGGCCGAGTTCGAACTGCTGGCCGCTTCGACGCCGCCGCTGCGCGACGTCGCCACGCGCCTGCACGCCCTCGCGCGCCGCGCCTCCTGAAACTGTCGGTGGTCGCGGGTAGCGTCCCGTTCCGTGGGTAGGAGTGGGGATCTACGCGGTGGGGTGAGCCGGTTCCGGGTGGGGACCGGCGATACGTCCTGGCCGGATGACAGCGGGTGCGGACTGCTGCATGTGGACATGGACGCGTTCTTCGCGTCGGTCGAACTGCGCTCGCGCCCGGAGCTGGCGCATCGGCCGGTGGTGGTCGCGGGTGCCGGGCCGCGGTCGGTGGTGCTCTCGGCGAACTATCACGCCCGCGAGTTCGGGGTGCGCTCGGCGATGCCGGTCGGCGCGGCGAAACGGCTGTGCCCGCAGGCCGTCTACATCCCGCCGACGCGGGGGCTCTACAGCGAGGTCTCCCAGGGCGTCATGGAGATCTTTCGCGAATTCACCCCGTTGGTCGAACCGCTGAGTCTCGATGAGGCCTTTCTGGACGTTCGGGGCGCGCTGAAGCGCTTGAACACCACGCCGGCCGCCATCGGCGCGGAGATCCGGCGCCGTGTCGCCGAGGAACACGGGATCACCTGCTCGGTCGGCGTCGCGAAGGTCAAGTTCGTCGCCAAGCTGGCGGGCGGGATGGCCAAACCGGACGGAATGGTGGTCGTGCCCGCCGCCGAGACACTCGATTTCCTGCACCCGTTGCCCGTTTCGGCGCTCTGGGGCGTCGGCAAGCGGACCGGTGAGCACCTCAAGCAGCTGGGCCTGGACACGATCGCCGACGTCGCGGCCGCGCCGCTGCCGAGGCTGCGCCGGTCGCTGGGGGTCGCGGTCGGCGAGCATCTCCACGCGCTCGCGAACGGACACGACGACCGGGAGGTCGTGCCCGACGCGCCGGAGAAGTCGATCGGTGCCGAAGTCACGTTCGATGTGGACAAACATGACCGGGGCGAGCTGGGGCTGGAGCTGCTCCGGCTCGCCGAGCGGGTGGGCGGCACCTTGCGGGCCAAGGGAATCCGCGGCCGGACCGTGTCGATCAAGGTGCGCTTCGCCGACTTCAAGACCATCACCAGGGCGCGGACGCTGGTCGCGGCCACCGACGTCGCCCGCGAGATCCACGGCACCGCGGTCGAGCTGCTCGCCGAGCACGCGCCGACGGGTGCCGTCCGGCTGATCGGCGTTCGGGTGGATGGACTCGGTTCGGCGGGCGGTGGCGAACAGCTGCTGTTCGAGTCCGACGCGCCCCGCTGGCGCGCCGCCGAGGTCGCCGCGGACTCCGCACGATCGCGGTACGGGGCCGCCGCTGTGCGCCCTGCGTCACTGATTTCTCGGCAAGACGGGTGATTTTCCTCGCCCGACCACGCTCTGTCGCTGCTCTGAACCGGCGAATCGGTGTTTTTCCCCAAATCTATGCAGGCATGATGCGAGATCGGGTAGTCGTCTGAGCGCGGGACTCGTATCCTGGACAGTAGCCCCCCGCCAGGGGGTGTCTGTTGGGTCCACGACGTTGCGCGGCCCGGCGCCCGCGACAGCTGTGCCGGAGGAGGAAAGATGCCACTCTCCGAGCATGAGCAGCGGCTGCTCGATCAAATCGAGCGCGAGCTCTATGCCGAGGACCCCAAGTTCGCGTCCACGGTGCGTGGCACCAGGTTGCGACGACCCGCTCGAAGGCGGCGTATCCAGGGCATCGCCCTGTTCGTCGTCGGGGTCGCGTTACTGGTGCTGGGTGTGGCCGTGGTGCCGATCCGGGTAGCCGATATCCCGCTCGTGAGCGTGTTCGGCTTCCTGGTCATGTTCTTCGGGGTCATGCTCGCCGTCACGTCGATTCGGCAAGGCGCCGAGTCAGCGGACGGCAAAGACGGCGGGGCGCAGTCCCGACCGTCGGGAGGCAGCTCCCGTAAGAGTTCCTTCACCCAGCGGATGGAAGAGCGTTTCCGTCAGCGTTTCGAGGACCAATAGGGTCCCTCACCGGACTTCCTAGGTAAGCCGCGTCCACCTGGTGGGCGCGGCCTTCCTCATGCTCGGGTCCCGACAGCGCGAGGGTCGTGAACGGCGCTTTCGCGACACTGAGCGTTGTGAACGCCCCTTTCGCAACGTTCGCGCCTCCCCGAAGCCCGGGTTTCGGGGAGGCGCGAACGCCCGGTTAGACGGCGAAGGCCCCCTC
>NZ_JBHWEB010000095.1:0-37516 GCF_042734395.1 Amycolatopsis sp. NPDC059657
GCAAGCTCGTCATACGACGGACGCACATCCCCGGTCACGTGGTGATCATCGCAGCACCACGATCACCACGTGACAGAGACCTGACTAGTTACCCGCCCGCAACGCTCACGACCCCATGGACTACCACCTGGAGAAGCCAGACC
The DNA here is from genome assembly GCF_042734395.1 of Amycolatopsis sp. NPDC059657. Taxonomy (NCBI): domain Bacteria; kingdom Bacillati; phylum Actinomycetota; class Actinomycetes; order Pseudonocardiales; family Pseudonocardiaceae; genus Amycolatopsis; species Amycolatopsis sp. NPDC059657. Next base: position 144 of record NZ_JBHWEB010000095.1, read on the forward strand.
GGGCGGAGCCGGCCAGCGGGACGTCCCGCCTCCTTTCCGTGATCTCCAGCGTTGACGAAGCCAAGACAAACCGAGCCGGGCCATCCGATTGCGGCCCGGCGCGAAACCCCAGCGAAAGCTAGCTGCCCTCGCGGTCCGCCCAGAGCTCGCCGGGTGCCCAGGACGCGCAGTCGAATTCGCCGCGCACGTACTGGAGGTCGCGCAGGAGGTCGGTGGAGGTGGCCTTCTTGGAGATCCGGCGTGACACCAGCTTCCCGAGTGGCAGCGAGCCGATCTCCGACCATCGGAGCCAGCCGCGCTCGTCGATGTAGCTGCGGGTGCGGCCCATGTTGTCCGGGTGCACGCAGTACGGGATGTCCATGTAGCCGTACTTGAACGCCAGCAGTAGCGCGTGGCCGACGTCGGCGTCGAGGTTCAGCACCGCGTCGACGATGGCCTTGGCCTCGAGGTAGGTCTCGGTGTCCTCGCCGTAGTAACCGACGGCGGGTGATTTGGTGCGGGCGGCGACGCCGCTCGCGTATTCGAGTGCTTCGACGTTTTCGGAGACCACGGGAATGCGCTTCGACTCGGCTTTTGTTTTGACGATGATGCGCTCGGCGCCACAAGTCACCCCGAGTTCAGCCGCTTGCCCCAACAAACGGTAGGCACCGTCCTCTGTTGTCGGGTAAACTCCCATGTAGGCATAAATCACCACATGGACGTTGTCGGTGGGGACGAGCTCCTGACAAAGCCGTCGCAAAGCGAATACGCCTTCGATGTCCTGCACCATGTTGGTCTGCTGGGCGTAACTGACGGAGATCGACCGCAGGCCGTGCTGGTAAAAGAAGATCGCCTCGAGCACGGCCATCGCGATGAGCTGGCTCGGCGGGCACAGCTGGCCCATCATGCAGCCGCCGAACGACTCCAGATGCGGCTCCACGCCGATCTCGCGCAGCTGGGCGAAGAGGTCGCTGCACTCCTCCCAGTTGCGCATCGAGTCGGCCAGCGGCGTGCGCCCGTACGGCAGGCAGTAGGACACCGGCCCGCCTTCGGTCGCGTTCAGGCGTAGCGCCATCATCGCCGAGAAGATGTCGCGCGGGGTCGCCGATCCGTGCCGGATCTGGACCGGGAAATCCTGGCCCCACGTGCCGGAGAGCACGTGCCGCGTGACCTTGCGGGGATGATTGACGATCGGGTAGCCGTTGAGCCCGATCCCCTCACGGAGCGCCGTGTCGGCGGCCTTGAGATTGCCGACACGGGTGTAGCTGTCCAGCGTGATGGTGCCCACCGTGGTGGCGTTGGCCGCCTTCGTGGCCATGAGTCCGGCGCGCATCTCCTCGGGGGCACTGATGCCCATGCGCGGCTGGACGACGAGGCCGCCGGAGGCGGCCCCGCCCATCTTGCGGACGAAGGCTCCGAAATCGACCGGCGTCTCCGCCAGTTCGGAGCCCTCGTCCGGGACGACCGTGATCATGCAACCCTCCGCAGCGGGGTGACGGTGGCGGTGCGGCGTGCCGTGCGGGCCGGGATGGACGCGACGAACGCCTTGAAGTCCTCGACACCGCGGACACCGTCTTCGAACACGTCGTCGAAGCCGGCTTCCAGCAGCTCGTCCAGGAAGCTCGTGTCACCGCCCGCGGCGATGCCCAGCTTGCCACCGATGACCATCGGGGTGTCGCCCAGCGCCTCGCGGAGCTGGCCGACCACGCGCATGCCGTCCTGGTAGCCGTGGCCGTTGACGCTCGAGATGACGACCATCGCGGGGTCGATGTCGCGGCATTCCGAAACCATCAGCTCGTCCGGCACGCACGGACCCAGGTTCACGACCTCATAGCCGAGTTCCTCGATCAGCAACTGCAGGTAAACCAGGTTCCAGGTGTGCGAATCCGACGCGACACTCGTCACCACCACGGTTTCCCTTTCCTCGGCCTGCGGGGCGTCGAAAGGGCTGCAGCCCGGCAGGTAGGTCACCGTCGAGTTCTTGTTCAGCATGCTGGTCATGGTGTGCTCCGAATACTCTCACTCAGGCGGGATAAGCTCGACTACACGGCACGATTCACCCAGGGTGTGAATTCCAAGCGCGCTATCCGAATTGGTTAACGCGGCGCGGAACCCACCTGGTACGAACGTTCGTGCTCAATACGGGATACGGAAACCACTTCGTCTCCGCGGACGATGACCTCGGTCGGGGCGGGCCTTCCGAGGAACATCAACAGGCTGGCGGTGGGACCGTACGCACCGACGTTCGGGATGACGACCACGTCGCCCGGCTCATAGACCGGAAGCTCGATCTCGCGGCCGAGCAGGTCACCCGGGGTGCAGAGCGGTCCTGCCAGGCTCGCGCGTTCGGTCTTCTCGCCGGTTTCGACGGCGACGGCGACCGGCAGCAATCTGCCGAGCCCCGACATTCCGCCGAAGGTGTTGATCCCGGAGTCGAGAATGACGAACTTGCGGCCGCGGCTGACCTTGATGTTGCTGACGCCCGCCAGCAGTGTCCCGCTGGCGCCGATCAGGAACCGGCCCGACTCACAGGCGAGCTGAGGACCGTTGGTCCGCCAGTTCGGGAAGTGCGTGTCGAGCGCGTTGGCCAGTTCGTCCCGGAGCTTGGGGTAGTGCCCCCGCACGCCCGGAACGCCGTAGGGGCTGGTGAAACCGCCCCCGATGTCGAGGAACTTGAGCTCCAGACCGAGGTCCGCCTGCAACTGAGCGGCCAAGGCGATGGTGCCCTGGAACTCGGCGATCAGGCTTTCCTCGTCCTTCGCGTTGCTCAAGGGGAAGAAGTGGAACCCCGTGAGCTCGATGTCCTCGATCGCCCGCAGCTCAGGCATGACCTCGGGCAGCACCTCGGCGTCGAAGCCGAACTGCGAAGGTGTGCCGGTCATGCGGATGCCCGTCGACGCGCTCGCCGTGGAACTGTTGACCCGCAACAGAACCTCGGCGACAGCGCCCAGTTCCTTCGCGACGGCCGCGACGCGCTGGACGTCGGTGACCGAGTCGGTCGAGAACTTGCGGACACCCTTGCTGATGGCCTCGTGAAGCTCGCCGTAGGTCTTCGCCGGTCCGGTGTAGAGGAAGTCCTCTCCGGAATATCCGGCGGCGAGACCGGCGGCCAGTTCACCGGTGGAGCTGATCTCGGGGTGGAGCCTGCCCCCCGAGCCCTCCCGCAGCGCCCGTACGAGTTCCGGGTGCGGGTTCGCCTTCAACGCGTAGAACAGTTTGAACTCTTCGGGCAGCGCGGCGAGCAGCTCGTCGCGTGCGACCTGGACCTCGTCGAGGTCGTAGACGTAGGTCGGCGTGCCGAATTTCTCGGCCAGCTCGTGGAATCGGGTCACTTCGCGGTCCCTTCCAGCAGCTCGACCAAGGTCTGGCGCGAGTTCTTGCCGTGCAGCGTCAGCGGGAAGTCCGCGACGACCTTGCAGACGGCGGGGACCTTGGCGGGCTCCAGTCGCTGGGCCAGCTCGCGGAGCACGACGTGCGAGCCGAGCTCGCTCTCCACGAAGATGGTCAGGTCACGGCCCGTGGCGGGCGGGATCGCGGCGGCGACGCGGACACCGGGGATGTCCATCGCGGCGGCCTCGATCTCGATGGTCGACATCCGGACACCCTTGCGCTTGAACATGTCGTCGCGGCGGCCCTCGAAGTAGAGGTAACCGTCGGAGTCCATGCTGCCGTAGTCGCCGGTGTGCAGCCGGGTGACGCCGTCGGGGTCGGTGCGGAAGGCGCGAGCGGTCTGCTCCGGGTTGTTCCAGTAGCCGGGCATGACATGCGGGCCCTCGGCGACGATCTCGCCGACCTCGCCGACACCGAGCTTGTTGCCGTCCTCGTCCATGATGAAGACCTTGGTGCCCCGCAAGGGACGCCCGACCGAGTCGAGCCGCTGGCCGTCCTCGCTCGGCGGCATGATCGAGATGCGCTTGCACTCGGTCTGGCCGAACTGGCGGACCACCTTGACACCGGGGAAGGCCTCGCGCAGCGCGGCGATCGTCGGCGCGGGCAGTGCGGCGCCGGTGTTGGAGAAGATACGGATCGGCGGCAGGTTCTCGTGGTCGCGCTGGGCGAGCGTGGCGATCATGGTGGCCAGTGAGGGCACGATCGGCACGATGGTCGCGCCGACTTCCCGCATTCGCTTGAGCAGCACCAGATCCGACTCTTCGCCAGCCAGCACGATCTCGGAGCGGCCGAGGATCGCCAGCAGCACCTTGTACAGGCCGTAGTCCCAGGAGAGCGGGAAGCGGCAGAAGACGACATCGTCGTGGCTGTAGCCCAGGTCGGCCTGCAGCGAGCGCGAGGCGAAGCAAACCTGGCGGTGCGGAAGGATGACCGCCTTCGGTGCCGCGGTGGAACCGGAGGTGTAGATGAGCACCGCGACGTCCTCGGGGCTGATCTCGCGCTCCGGAAGCTGCTCCGGCTTGCCGACCAGGTCGAGTACCTCGGGGAAGACGTCGCCCAGCTCCAGCACCGGGATCGAGGTCAGCTCGGCGATCTTGCCGACCTGCGCGCCGGTGGTGATCGCCAGCACCGGCTCGGAGTTCTGCAGCACCGACTTGATGTGGTAGGTCTTCATGTTCGGGTGCAGCGGCACGAAAATGGCGCCGGCGCGGGAGGCGCCGATGAAGTAGGCGGCCAGTTCGCGCTCGCTCGGCAGCTGCGCCATGACGCGGTCGCCGGGCTTGACGCCGTGCTGCTGCAACCAGGCGGAGAACGCCTTGCTGACCTCGTCCAGTTCGGTGTAGGTCCAGACGCCTTTCGCGTCGCGGACGGCGCTCGAGGTCGGGTACTCGGCTACGGCCTCGTCCAACAGGTTGTGAATGAGCTCGCCGCCGTTCGGCAGAAGCTCGGAAAGACCGTTGATGTCGTTAGCGTACGTATCCACAGCCGCTCTCCATGTTCGAGGAAGAAATCCAGGCCATCGGTGTTTGTGAAACAGCTACCGGGTTCTCGGCCCTGAAAAGAGGCTACCTAGATACATACGTTCGTCATACCCCTAGGCTCCCCTAACAGGGGTCCCCCCGAGGGCGTGCTCGGCGCGTGAATTGTCACGCGCCGTGCGTCACCCCTTGCTACCCGCGACGGCAAGCATGTCGTTTGCCCTGTTCGCGAGGGTTGGGCGGTCCACTTTGCGATTCGAGTTGAGCGGGAACTCCCCGACGTGCTGGTACTGCCTCGGCAGCATGCCGACCGGAAGAATGCTCCGCAGCTGCTTCGCCAGTACCACCGGAGAGGTCACCTCACCCGTGTAGAAGACGACCAATTCGGTCGTGCCGTCCACGGAACGCGTCACCGTGACGGCGTCCTCGACTCCGGCACATTCACGGAGCGCGTGCTCGATTTCGGCCAATTCCACTCGCCAGCCTTGTACTTGCACCTGGGCGTCCAGCCTGCCCAGGTAGACCAGTACCCCGCCGTCGAGTTTCCTAATCCTGTCACCGGTGCGGTACCAGGTTTTTCCGTCATGTTCGAGAAAGCGCCCTTTGTTGTCTTCCGGGTCGAGGTAGCCCGCGGTCATCTGCGGGCCGGTGATGCAGAGTTCTCCTTCCACGTCGGAGAAACCGTCGTCGGGTGTGACGAGGACGTATTCGTGGCCTTCGTGGATCTCCCCGATCGGCACCAGCCCGTTGATGCCCTGCGACGGCGAGGTCGCGGGGTCCCAGCGGTGGCCGGTGACGGTGACGGTCAGTTCCGTCGGCCCGTACAGGTTTTCGACCGTCGACGCGCCGGCCGCCTGCTGCCAGTCCGCCGTGTCGGTCATCCGCAAGGCTTCACCCGCGAAGAAGCTCCAGCGCAGTCCTGGCATGGAATCTTTGTCAAGTCCGCCCATCTTTCGGATAAGGCCTATCGCGCTGGGCGTCGAGAACCAGACGGTGACATGGTGTTCCGCGAGGAAGGCCGGAATGTCCCGGTAGGCGGCAGGCGGGATGTACTGCACGCTCGCGCCCGCGCCCCACGCGCAGAAAAGATCGAACATCGCGCAGTCGAAGTTCAGATCGAAAGTCTGGGAGAATACGTCGGACGCGGCGAAGTCATACCGCCGGTCGAGAAGTTCGAAATAGTGATGCGTGCTGCCGTGACTGATCGGCACGCCTTTCGGCCGCCCGGTGGAACCGGAGGTGAAAAGCATGTACGCGGTGTCGCTCGGCTGCACCGGCCTCGGCTCGGTCAGCGCGTGCGCCGGGTTCGCCTCGATGGTCTTGAACCTGCCATCGATGTCGGCGGTCGGCGCGAAGACGGGGATGTCGAGCTCGTCGCCGTAGATGTCGGGCAGCGTCGACAAACCCTTGGCGTCGACGATGATCGCGGTGACACCGGACAGGTCGAGCATGCGGCGCGTGCGCACGACCGGGAAGTCGGGGTGCAGCGGGACGACGGTCGCGCCGGTGTACAAACCGGCCAAGATCCCGACGTACGATTCGAAGCCTTTTCCTGCCAGCACACCGATCACGCGCGGCGTCTGCTCGGCGGCGAGCAGGGATCCCGCCCACAGCAAGGCTGTTTCGTGTGCGCGCGCGTACGTGACCGTCTCCGTCGCGAGGCGGAGCGCGGGTGCGTCGGGTGACACCGCCAGCCCGCGCAGGAACCTTTCGTAGAGGGCCTGTGTCATTTCTTCCTCCTACTCGGGCAACACCCGCGAGGCCCTTCTGAACAGGAACAACGGGGCGTCGGGGAGATACATTCTCAGCGCTGTCGGCATGACGAACAGGGGTTGATACGGGTTGTTCTCACGTGCGCGGGTGCAATAGCGTCGCCATCCTAAGCAGTGAAAACCCGCGGATCTTAAAGACTGGAGCAGCCATGTGGGACGAGCAGTTCGAAGAGCTTCTTCGCCGATACCTGCCGTTTCTCCCGCCAGAAGAGGCACTCGACGCCGACCTCGCCCTGCGTGACTTCGGCCTCGACTCGCTCGGCACCGTCGAACTGCTCGCACAGCTGGAGGCGCTGTACGACGTCCGGTTCGTCGACGACGCGTTGAGCATGGAGACCTTCACTTCGCCTTCGGTGCTCTGGAGCACCGTGAAGAAGATGCAGCCGGCGTAACGCCCATAATCCAACTCGCCCTTCCGGATCGCGGAGATCCGGAAGGGCTTTTTCGTTGCTAGGCAAGCGGAAGCGGCCACGATGGCTACGCGGCCGTGCCCCGGCGGCGGGGCTGCATGGCGAGCCGCGGATTGACGGCGACCACGTCGAAGTTCTTGGTGGTGACCGCGACCCTGCCGAACAACCCGTCCTGGCCGGACACGTACAGCTTCTTGATGTCACGCGCCTGCAGCGCCGACACGACGTCCAGCCAATTGACCGGTGTGTTGAAGCCGTCGAGCAGCATCTTCCTGACCTGCTCGCCACTGGTGAGCAGCGTGCCGTCCTGGTCGGCGATCACCGGGACGACGAGCTCACCGAACTCGAGCTTCGAGATGATCTCGGCCTCCGCTTTTTCGCGCAGCGCGCCGAAAGCGGTGGAGTGCATCGGCGGGCGCATCAAATACATCGGCATGCCGCCCGCGGCCCTGATGAGATCCTTGAGCTCGTCGATCTTGTGCTCGCTGATGCACAGCATCTGGAAGTCGTGGTCGACCGTGCAGGAGATCTCGTGCCAGTAGCCGCGGTTTTCGAGCTCCGCCATGACTTCCTTGAGCTTGTCCTCTGGCGTGCGCGCGAAGGAAAGCGTGACGATGTCGGTGAGTTCCTTGGCGAAGAAGTCGTCAAGACACCGGGCGATCTGCTGTGTCATCCACACGCCGTCGGTGAACGAAAGCGCGCCAGAGTACACGGCCGCGGCCTTGCCGCCGAAGCTCGGGCCGACACATACATCAGGTTTCAGCCCGAGTGTCGCCTCGGACCACTGCGCCAGCGCGAGACAGTTGACCAGGAAGGCGACCTGGGCGTACTCCGAGTAGTCGCCTTCCGTTTCCCGGTAACGATCGACCAGTGAGTAGCCGAGCCGCTCATCGGCCAGCGCGACGAGTTTCCGCGCGAATGGGTTGATCACCATGAACTTGGCGACGTCCTCGAAACGCGACGGACCCATGCCAGGGAAAACTATCGCACTGCCGGTACCGACCTCGGTTCCCATAGTCCTGCTAACCCCTTCGCGAGTGGCGCTCGGTTCCCCTGCTCGAAAAACAGGTTCAGTCTGCGGTCCGAGCCCTGCCCGCGAGAACCCCTAGCCTGCACCTCTGGGGTGCCGGCGAGTTAGCCGAGGCTCTTCAGGTAAGTGCTCATGACCTGGATGAACAGCTCGGGTTCCTCGAGGTGCGGCATATGGCTCGACTCCTCGAAGAGCTCCCAGCTCACATCCGGGATCAGGTCGGCGAACGGCTGCACGGTCACCGGGGTGGCCTCGTCATGACGGCCCGAGATGAGCAAGGTCGGGACGTCGATGTTCGCCAGACCGTCGACCACGCCCCAGTCCTTCAGTGTGCCGACGACATGGAACTCACTCGGCCCGTTCATCGAGTAGTAAACGGTGGGATCGTTGTACATCTCGTAGAACGAGGCCATGAAGTCACGCGGCCATGGCTTGAGACGGCAGACATGCTTCTCGTAGAAGGGCTGCATCGCCTCGAAGTAGGCGTCACTCGTGGTGGTGCCTTCGGCCTCGTGCTTGAGGAGGATCTCGTTGTTGCCGGGCGGAAGCTGATCGCGGAGGACCTTCATCTCCTGCAGCCACAACGGATACGACGCCGGCGCGTTGGCGATCACGAGGCCTTTGAGCCCCTGCGGCCGCTTCGCTGCGTGGTCGGCGACGAGCAGTCCGCCCCAGGATTGGCCGTACAGCACATAGTTGTCCTGGATGCCGAGCTGGATCAGTAGATTGTCGAGTTCCCGAGCGAACAGCTCGACGGTCCAGAAGTCGGCGCCCTTGTCCGGCAGATGGGTCGACCCGCCGTTGCCGAGCTGGTCGTAGTGCACGACCGGGTTGCCGAGTTCGGAAAGCTCCGTGGCGTTGAGGAGATAGTCGTGCGTGCTGCCGGGACCGCCGTGCACGAAGACGAGCGCCGGCTTGCCGGAGCCCAGGTCCCCGGTGACGCGGTACCAGGTCTGGTACTCACCGAAGGGCACGGTCCCCTTGGCACTCGGAGCCAGAGTCATCTGCCACCCACCTCACGCCTGCTGATCCTTCGCCGCTGAGTCCGACGCTAATGGAAACAGCGTCGCGTGAAACCCCCTAGGATTCCCGCCCGACCCCTATCCCGGATCGGGCCCTTCACCAGCGGCGGGACGGTTCACACGTCCGTTTTCCTGACATCACAAACCGGACATCATGAACGTTCAACCACCCCCGCGCGAGAAAAAAATCCCAATGTGGCGTTCGTCAGGTCTGAGCTGACGAACGCCACATTGGGGCGCTGAAAACTGACGAAAGCCGCATTGGGATTTTTTTCCCAGGGCGAGCGCGGGGGGTCAGAAGGTGGAGTCGAGCCAGGCGGTGATCGTGGCCGCCGTGGTGGGGGCGTCGTCCTCGACGATGGTGAAGTGGGTGCCCGGGGATTCGAGGACCGTGTGGGCCGGGTCCCAGGCGTTGGCTCGCCATTCGTCGGAGGTGGGGTCGGGGAGGAAGGAGTCCTGGGCGCGGACGAAGAGGACCGGGGCTTTGAGGCTGCCCAGGTGGAACTTGGGGATCAGGTCCATGTAACGGCTCATGCCGGTCAGGCGGGCCGCGTCGAACTGGCCGAAGGAGGATTCCTTGTCCAGCAAGCCGATCGCGAGCTGCTCGAAGAAGCCGGACTGGTCGCCGCCGCCTTCTTCGGCGACCGTGTAGGTGTCGATCAGGATGACGCCTGCCGCTTGCAGGCCCTGTTTCTCCAGGTATGAGGCCGTGACCGAGGCGAGGAGCCCGCCCGAGGAATAGCCGAGCAGCACGAACGGGTCGCCTTCAGCGGCCGCGAGCACGGCCTGTGCCAGCACTTCGCCGACCGCGTCGCAGGTGAGCGGCAACGGGTCGCCCTTGGCGAAGCCGGGGGTGGGCAGCGCGGTGACGTGGCGGTCGCCGGTGAGGTTCTGGACCAGTCGGGCATGCTGGTGTGTGCCGCCGGTGACCATCGGGGTCGACAGGCAGATGAGGCGAGGCCGTGCCGTGCCTTCCGCGAGACGCACGGGTTTGGGCAGGGCGGCCAAGTCCGCGGCCGAGGAGAACGACGGGCGGATGTCCGCCGCCGCGCGCATCAGCGCGAGGCCCTTCTGCATGGCGCCGGACAAGGTCGCCTGCCGGAAGAGGTCGCCCAAGGTCTCGGCGGAGTCCTCGGCAGCCGGGGCATCCGACTGTCCTAATTGGCCCAATACGAATCGGGCCAGCTCGGCCGGGTTCTTGTTGTCGAACACCACCATCGCGGGCAGCGACAGGCCGATGGCGGAGTTGAGACTGTTGCGCAGCTCCATCGCGGTGAGCGAGTCGAAGCCGGACTCGAGGAAGTCGCGCTCCGGGTCGACCGCAGCGGCGTCGGTGTGGCCGAGCACGGCCGCGGCGTGCGTGAGGACGAGCTCGCGCACGGCGTTCTCCTGTTCGCCACCGTCCAAAGAGGCCAGACGGCGGCGGACCGCGCCCGCGTCCGTCTTGGCCGCGCGGCGCGACGGCGCGCGCACCAGCCCGCGCAGGAGATGCGGGACGTCGACGCCCTGCAGCGCCTTGACGTCCAGCTTCATCGGGACGATGACCCCGAGATCGACGCCCGAAGCATTGTCAAGCAACGCAAGGCCTTCGAGCGGAGTGATGCCCGAAGCGCCGGTACGCGTGATGCGCGCGACGTCGGCCTCGCTCAGCTCGCTCGCCATGCCGCTGGCGTCTTCCTCGGCCCACAGGCCCCACGCGAGCGACTGCGCCGCCAGGCCCTGCGCGCGCCGGTGCTCGGCGAGTGCGTCGAGGAAGCCGTTCGCCGCCGCGTAGTTGCCTTGGCCCGCGTTGCCGAAGACACCGGCTGCCGACGAGAACAGCACGAACGCCGAGAGATCCAGGTCGCGGGTCAGCTCGTGCAACGTCAGCGCCGCGTCGACCTTCGGCCGGAACACCTTCGAAATCCGCTCGGGCGTCAGCGACGACAGCACGCCGTCGTCGAGCACGCCAGCGACGTGCACCACTCCCCTGAGGTCCGGAATGCCTTGCAGCAGCGCGGAAACCGCGTCGCGGTCGGCAGCGTCGCACGCGGCGACGTCCACTTTGGCACCCAGCTCCGTAAGCTCAGTGACCAACTCCGGCATACCAGAAGCCGCGGCGCCGCGACGGCTGGTGAGCACCAGGTGCTGGACGCCGTGCGCGGTGACGAGGTGCTTGGCGACCAGCCGCCCGAGGGTGCCCGCCGCACCCGTGATGAGCGTCGTGCCGCCGAACACCGTCGCCGGTGCGGCCTCCTCGGCCACCGGCACCTTGACCAGGCGTGCCGCGTGCATGGTTCCGCCGCGCAGCACCACCTGCGGCTCGCCAGAGCCCGCGATGGCGACGAGGTCGGCCTCGGTCACGGTCGCCTCGACGTCGGCGAGCACGATCCGGTCCGGGTTCTCGGACTGGGCCGCCTTCACCAGGCCCCACACGGCCGCGCCCGCCAAGTCGACCAGGTCCTCACCCGGCAAAGCGACCGCGCCCTGGGTGACGACCAGCAGAGTGCTGCCCGCGGAGCCGGCGTCGGCCAGCCACGAGCGCACCGCGTCGAGCGCGTGGTGCGCGGCGGCGTGCACGGACTCGGCCGTGGTGCCGCGCTCGGTGCGCAGCACGTGGACGTCGGGCTGCTCGCCAAGCCCCGTGAACGGCGTCCAGCTGACACCGAACAGCGAGTCGTGGAACCCGGCGGGCCCGCCGCCCGCTGGGATCGCCCGCAGCGCCAAGGAATCCACCGACGCCACCGGCGCGCCGGTGGCGTCCGCGACCGTCAGCGTGACGGCACTGTCACCGCTGGGTTTGACGTGGACCCGCAGGCTTGACGCCCCGGCAGCGTGCAAGGCCACGCGGGTCCACGAGAACGGGAGCGCCGCCTGGTCGCCGGTCACCCCGGCGAGTGCGACGGCATGCAGGCAGGCATCGAGTACCGCGGGGTGCAGCCCGAAGCCGGACGTGTCGACGTCCTCGGGCAGCTGCACCTCGGCGAAGATCTCGTCGCCGGACTTCCACGCGGCACGCAGGCCTTGGAAGACCGGGCCGTAGACGAGACCGGCGTCTGCCAGTCCATCGTAAAGCTCCTCGACCTCGATCTCGGCGCCGGAAGGCGGCCACGAAGTCAGGTCGAAGGCGGGCGCGGCGGTGTCCGGCGAGAGCGTGCCGGTGCCGTGCGCGGTCCACGGGAGGTCGGGGTCGTCGCCCCGCGAGTAGATGTCGACGGACCGCGTGCCGTCATCGCCGGGCGCGCCGACGACGACCTGCAGCGAAACCCCGCCCTTCTCGGGCAGGATCAGCGGCGCCTGCAAGGTGAGGTCGGCGAGCACCGAGCAGCCGACCTGGTCGCCCGCCGCGATGGCGAGTTCGACGAAACCGGTGCCAGGCAAGAAGATCGAGCCGCCGACGACGTGATCCGCCAGCCACGGATGGGTCTGCACGGACAGCCGCCCGGTGAACACCACGGCTTCGGAGTCCGGCGACGGCACGACCGCGCCGAGCAGCGGGTGCCCTGCCGAGTCGAGCCCGGCCGACGACACGTCCCCTCCCCCGGTGCTGATCCACGAGTCGCCGAGGTAGTCCTTGTAGTCCAGCCAGAACCGCTGACGCTGGAACGCGTATGTCGGCAGGTCGACACGCTTCGCGCCGCGTCCCTCGAACAGCGTCTTCCACTGCGGCGAAAGCCCCGACACGTGCAGCTGGCCGAGTCCATGGAGGAGGGTCGCGACCTCGTCACGGTTCTTGCGCAGTGCGGGCACGAGCACGGCGTCGTCGACCGACTGCTGAGCCATGCCGGTGAGCACACCGTCCGGGCCGAGTTCGAAGAACCGGGTGACACCCTTGCCGGACAAGAACTTGATCCCGTCGGCGAACCGGACCGCGTCACGGACGTGGCGTACCCAATATTCCGCGGTGAACCGCGCCAGCTCACCGGTCACATTGGACACCACGGGGATCTTGGGCGCGTGGTAGGTCAGCGATTCGGCGACCGCCCGGAACTCGTCGAGCATCGGCTCCATCAGCGGCGAGTGGAACGCGTGCGACACCTTGAGCCGGGTGCTCTTGCGCCCCGCGAAGTCGTCCTGGACCGCGATGGCGGCCTTCTCGTCACCGGACACGACGACCGAGCGCGGGCCGTTGATCGCCGCGATGCTCACCGCGTCGTTCAGCAGCGGCTTGATCTCTTCCTCGGTGGCCTGGATGGCGATCATCGCGCCGCCGGTGGGCAGCGCCTGCATGAGACGGCCACGCGCCGCGACGAGCTTCGCGGCGTCTTCAAGGGATAAAACCCCGGCCACATGCGCGGCGGCCAGCTCACCGATCGAGTGCCCGGCGAGGTAGTCCGGCTTGAGACCGAGCGACTCGACGAGCCGGCACAGCGCGACCTCGACCGCGAACAGCCCCGTCTGTGTGTAGACGGTCTGAGCGAGCAACTCCTCGTCGGAGCCCCAGATGACGTCACGCAGCGGCCGGTCGAGGTGCTTGTCCAGCTCCGCGAGCACGGCGTCCAGCGCCTCCGCGAAGACCGGGATCGAGCCAGCCAAATCCCGGCCCATACCCAAGCGCTGGGCGCCCTGGCCGGTGAACAGGAACGCGGTCGAGCCGCTGATCTTGGTCGCGGGGCCGACGTCGGCAAGGCCTCGCAGCAGTTCGTCGCGGTCCGCGCCGACGACGACCGCACGGTGCGCCCAGGTGGCGCGGGTGTTCACCAACGAGGACGCGACGTCCAAAAGGGACAGTCCTGGATTGGCGAGCAGATAGTCACGCAGTCGCGAAGCCTGTGCCGGCAAGGCTTCGGGGCTCTTCGCGGAGAGGACCAGAGGAATCGCAGGAAGCGGCTTGACCTCTTCTTCCGAGACCTCGACCGCGGGCGCCTCTTCGATGATGATGTGCGCGTTGGTCCCGCTGATGCCGAACGACGAAACACCCGCGCGACGCGGCTGCCCGTTCGACGGCCACGCCCGCGACTCCGTCAGCAGCTTGACGTTGCCCGCGGTCCAATCGACCTTCGGCGTCGGCTCGTCGACGTGCAAGGTCATCGGCATGGTCTCGTGCTGCAACGCCATGACCATCTTGATGATCCCGCTGACACCGGCGGCCGCCTGCGTGTGGCCCATGTTCGACTTGATCGAGCCCAGCCACAGCGGCTTTTCCCGGCCCTGGCCGTAGGTCGCGAGCAGCGCCTGCGCCTCGATCGGGTCACCCAAGGTCGTGCCCGTGCCGTGCGCCTCGACCAGATCGACCTGTTCTGGCGTGATCTGCGCGTTGGCCAGCGCCGCCTTGATCACGCGGCGCTGGGACGGCCCATTCGGCGCGGTGAGACCGTTGGACGCGCCGTCCTGGTTGATCGCGGAACCCTTGACCACGGCGAGCACCGGGTGCCCGTTGGCGCGCGCGTCGGACAGCCGCTCGATGACGAGCATGCCGACGCCTTCACCCCAGCCGGTCCCGTCGGTGGCGCCCGCGAACGACTTGCAGCGCCCGTCCTTCGCCAGTCCGCGCTGCTTGCTGAACTCGACGAACGTCTCCGGCGTGCCCATCACGGCGACCCCGCCGACCAAAGCGAGCCCGCACTCCCCCGTCCGCAGCGCCTGGATCGCCCAGTGCAGCGCGACCAAAGAGCTGGAGCAGGCGGTGTCGACCGTGACGCTGGGCCCTTCGAGGCCCAGCGTGTACGAAACCCGGCCGGAGGCGATGGATCCGGTGTTCGCGTTGGCCGCGTAGTCGTGGTACATCATCCCGGCGAACACCCCGGTCGAGCTGCCCTTGAGCGTCGCGGGGTCGATACCCGCGCGCTCCAGCGCCTCCCAGGAAGCCTCCAGCAGCAGCCGCTGCTGCGGGTCGATGACCAGCGCCTCGCGCGGCGAGATCCCGAAGAACGCGGGATCGAACAGCGCCGCGTCGTGCAGGAAGCCACCCTGATTGGTGTAGGTGGTGTTCGGCCGGAGCATCTCCGGGTCGAAGATCCGCTCGACGTCCCAGCCGCGGTCCTCCGGGAAGGCCGAAACCGCGTCGACCCCTTCGGACACCACCCGCCACAGGTCATCGGGCGACGAGATGCCACCCGGATACCGGCAGCTCATCGACACGATCGCGATCGGCTCCCGCAAGGTCGCCGACAGCTTCCGGTTCTGCGCGCGGAGACGTTCGGTCTCCTTCAGCGAGGCCCGGAGCGCGTCGACAAGTTTCTGGTCTGAGTTCGCCATCTCACGCTTCCTGGGTCATATCGGTGCTGGATCTCAGTCGGAGGTTTCGAGGTCTAGGTCGGAGAGGGCCATGTTGATCAGTGCGTCGGTGTCCATGTCGTCGATCGAGTCGCCGTCGTCGTCGGCCTCCGGTGAAGCGGCGGGCTTCTCACCTGCCAGTTCGAGGAGGGTGTCCATCACGCCGGACGCCTGGAGCTGGGCGAACGGGATCGAGGTGAGGATGCGGCGGATGCGCTCCTCGCTGGAGACTTCCTGAGAAGGCGCCAGCTCCTCGTCGAGGTATTCGGCCAGCGACTGGGCGTTCGGGTAGTCGAAGACCAGGGTCGGCGGCAGGCGCAGGCCCGTGGCGGCGTTGACCTGGTTGCGGAACTCGACCGCGGTCAGCGAGTCGAAACCGAGCTCGTTGAACGCCCGGTCCGGCTCGACCGCCTCCGGCCCGGAGTGGCCGAGGATCGCCGCGGCCTGCGACCGGACGAGATCCAGCAGCACGACCCCACGCTCGGCCGCGTCGAGCCCGGCCAGCTTCTGCTTGAGCCCGGCCGAAGAGGCCGCCGCGCGCTTCGGCGCGGCACGTACCAGCCCGCGGAACAGTTCGGGCAGGCCTTCGGTCTTGGCCAGCGCCTTGACGTCCAGGTGCATGACCGCCACCGCCGGCCGGTCCAAAGCGCCTGCCGTGTCGAAGAGCGCGAGACCCTCCTCATTGGACAGTCCCTCGGTCATCAGGCGTTCGCGCTCTGCCTCGGTCAGCGTGTCCGCCATGCCTTCCGACGCCCACATGCCCCACGCGAGCGACTGGCCCGGCAGGCCCTGCGCGCGGCGGTGCGTGGCGAGCGCGTCGAGGAAGACGTTGGCCGCCGCGTAGTTGCCCTGCCCTGCGTTGCCGACCACGCCTGCGGCCGAGGAGAACACCACGAAGGCCGACAGCTTCAGCTCGCGCGTGAGTTCGTGCAGGTTCAGTGCCGCGTCGACCTTGGGGCGGAAGACGTTCGAGATCCGCTCCGGGGTCAGCGACGTGACCACGCCATCGTCGAGCACACCGGCCACGTGCACGACCCCGGTCAGGTCCGGAATGCTCTGCAGCAGCGACGAAACGGCCGCGCGGTCGGCGGCGTCGCACGCGGCGACCTCCACCTGCGCGCCCAGCGCCTGCAGTTCCGACACCAGCTCGGGAACACCCGCCGCCGCGGCTCCGCGACGGCTGGTCAGGATCACCTTGCCGACGCCGCGTTCGGTGACCAGGTGCTTGGCGAACAGCTTGCCGAGCGTGCCGGTCGCGCCGGTGACCAGCACCGTGCCGTCGGCAGGGAACGAGGTGACCGGCTCGACCACCTCGGCGGTACGAGGCACCCGAGCGAGCCTGGCCGCGTGCACGACCCCGCCGCGCACGACCACCTGCGGTTCGGCCGAAGCCATGACCAGCGCGATGTCGTCGGTGGTGGCGTCCGCGAGGACGATCCGGTCCGGGTTCTCGGCCTGCGCCGACCGGCACAGACCCCAGACCGCCGCACCCGCGAGGTCGGTGACGTCCTCGCCCGGCAAAGCGACCGCGCCCTGGGTGAGCACGACCAGCTTGGCCGTCGAGTCCGAGGCCAGGAAGGCCTGGATCTCGGCCAGCGCCTGGTGCGCCGCCGCGTGCACGGACTCGACGCTCGTACCCGGCTCGGTCTTCAAGACGACAACCTCGGGCACGTGCCCGTTGACTGACGCCGGGACGACCGGCCAGTCGAGCTGGAACAGCGACTCGTGGAACGGCTTCGAGGCGATCGCGTCGGCCGAGAAGGCCCGCAACGTCAAGGCGCCCACGGAAACCACGGGGTTGCCCGCCGCGTCCGCGACCTGCAGCGTCGCCTCACCCTGCTTGGCCGAGCTGACCTTCACACGCAGCGAAGATGCGCCCGCCGCGTGCAAGGCCACGCGTGACCAGGCGAACGGCAGCGCGGGCTCGTCACCGGCGGCGGAGGTCAACGAGACCGCGTGCAGTGAGGCGTCGAGCAGCGCCGGGTGGATGCCGTAGCCCGAGCCGTCGACCTCCTCCGGCAGTGAGACCTCGGCGTAGACGTCCTCGCCGGACCGCCAGGCCGCCCGCAGTCCGCTGAACGCCGGGCCGTAGAGCAGACCGGCCTCGGCGAGACCGTCGTAGAGCCCGTCGAGATCGATCGGCTCGGCACCGGCAGGCGGCCAAGAGCGCAGGTCGAAGTCGGGCGCCGAAGCGTTATCCGACAACGCACCCGTCGCGTGCCGCACCCAGGCGTCGTCTTGATACGAGTGGATCGAAACCGGCCGGACGCCGGACTCGTCGGGCGCGCCCAGGCTGACCTGGACCGCGACCCCACCGTCCGGCAGCACCAGGGGCGCTTCCAGTGTCAGGTCCTCGAGGACGCCGAAGCCGACCTGATCACCGGCGCGGACCGCGAGTTCCACGAACCCGGTGCCGGGGAACAGCACGACCCCGCCGACCGCGTGATCGGCCAGCCAAGGCTGCGTCTGCGTGGAAAGCCGTCCGGTGAACAGCACCCCGTCGGTGTCCGCGAGCTGCAGTGCCGCGCCGAGCAGCGGGTGATCCGCCGAGCCCATGCCGAACGAGGCCGCGTCGCCGCCCTTGCCGACCTCCTCGGCCAGCCAGTACGTCTCCCGCTGGAACGCGTAGGTCGGCAGGTCGACGCGGCGGGCGCCCCGACCGGCGAACAACGCCGCCCAGTCGATCGAAACCCCGCTCACGAAGAGCTGACCGAGCGCCGCGACCAGCGTCTGCACCTCGGGACGGTTCTTGCGCACGGCCGCGGTGAAGTCGCCTTCGACGCTCTGCTGCGCCATTCCGGAGAGCACGCCGTCGGGCCCGACCTCCAGGAACCGCGTGACCCCTTGGGCTTCGAGCGTCTTGACCCCGTCGGCGAAACGGACGGCGTCGCGCACGTGACGCACCCAGTAGTCCGGGTCACCGAGTTCTTCGGCGGTCGCCAAGGCGCCGGTGACGTTCGAGATCACCGGGATCTCCGGCGCGCTGTAGGTCAGCGACGCGGCGATCTCGCGGAACTCGGCGAGCATCGGCTCCATCAGCGGCGAGTGGAACGCGTGCGACACCTGCAACTGCGTGGTCTTGCGGCCAAGCTCCTCGAAGTGCGCCTTGATCGCCAAGACGGCGTCGGCGTCTCCCGAGACGACCACCGAGCTGGGCGAGTTGATCGCCGCGATGCTGACCGTGGAAGTCAAGTGCGGCAACACTTCTTCCTCGGTCGCCTGCACCGCGACCATCGCGCCTCCGGTCGGCAGCGCCTGCATGAGACGGCCACGCGCGGCGACCAGCTTCGCGATGTCGGCGACCGAGAAGACCCCGGCCGCGCGTGCCGCGACCAGCTCGCCGATCGAGTGCCCTGCCAGGAAGTCCGGCCGGATCCCGAACGACTCGACCAGCCGGAACATCGACATCTCGAAGGTGAACAGCGCCGCCTGCGTGTAGACGGTCTGGTTCAGCAGTTCCTGGTCGTCGCCCCACATGACCTCGAGCAACGGCCGGTCCAGGTGCTTGTCCAGCTCGGCGACGGCCGCGTCGACCGAGCCGCGGAACACCGGGAAGGCGTCGTAGAGCTCCTTGCCCATCCCGATCCGCTGCGAGCCCTGGCCGGTGAACAGCGCCGCGAGCTTGCCCGTACGGGCCTGCCCGGTGCTCAGCCCGGCCGCGGCCTCGCCGTTGGCCAGCGCCACCAGCCCGCGGACCAGCTCTTCGCGGCTTTCGGCGGTGATCACGGCCCGGTGCTCGAACGCGGCCCGCTCGGTCGCGAGCGAGAAAGCGAGGTCGCCGAGTTCACCGTCCTCAAAGGACACGAGGTTCGTCGCTTGCGAGCGCAGTGCTTCCGGTGTCTTCCCGGAGACCACGAACGGCAGCGCGGGCAGTTCGACGCCCTGTGGCCGCGACTGTTCCTTGACCGCCGGAGCCTGCTCGAGGATCACGTGTGTGTTGGTGCCGCTGATACCGAAGGACGAGATGCCCGCGCGGCGCGGACGACCGGTCTCCGGCCACGGCCGGGTCTCGGTGATCAGCTCGATCTTGCCGGAGGACCAGTCGACCACCGGGGTCGGCTCGGTGACGTGCAACGTCTTCGGGAGCACACCGTGCCGCAGCGCCTCGACCATCTTGATGACCGCGCCGACACCGGCCGCCGCCTGCGCGTGGCCCATGTTCGACTTCATCGAGCCCAGCCACAGCGGCTCTTCGCGGTCCTGGCCGTAAGTCGCGAGCAGTGCCTGAGCCTCGATCGGGTCACCGAGTGTCGTGCCCGTGCCGTGCGCCTCGACCGCGTCCACATCGGACACCTTGAGGCCGGCGCTGGCCAGCGCCTGGCGGATGACGCGGCGCTGGGCCGGGCCGTTCGGGGCGGTGAGGCCGTTGGACGCGCCGTCCTGGTTGACCGCGCTGCCCTTGACGATCGCCAGCACCGGGTGACCGTTGCGGCGCGCGTCGGAGAGACGTTCGACCAGCAGCATGCCGACGCCCTCTGCCCAGCCGGTGCCGTCGGTGTCCGCGGAGAACGACTTGCAGCGGCCGTTCTTCGCGAGCCCGCGCTGGCGGCTGAACTCGACGAACATCGCCGGGGTCGCCATCACCGCGACACCACCGGCCAGCGCCAGGTTGCACTCACCCGAGCGCAGCGCCTGGATCGCCCAGTGCAGAGCCACCAAACTCGAAGAACACGCCGTGTCGACCGTGACCGCCGGGCCTTCCAGACCCAGCGAGTACGAGATCCGGCCGGAGGCGATCGAGCCGGTCGCGTTGTTGTAGGCGTAGTCATGGAACATCATGCCCGCGAACACACCGGTCGGGCTGCCCGCCAGCGAGCCGGGGTCGATGCCCGCGCTTTCCAAGGCCTCCCAGGAGGATTCCAGCAGCAGCCGCTGCTGCGGGTCCATGATCAGCGCTTCGTTCGGGCTGATCCCGAAGAACGAGGCGTCGAAGTCGGCCGCGTCGTAGAGGAAACCACCCTGGTCGACGTAGCTGGTGCCCTCGCGGGCCGACTCGGGGTCGTACAGCTTGGCCAGGTCCCAGCCACGGTTCGCCGGGAAGTCGCCGACGACATCGCGGCCCTCTTCGAGCACCTTCCAGAGGTCGGCAGGCGAGTTGATACCGCCGGGGAACCGGCAGCTCATGCCGACGATCGCGATCGGGTCGCTGTCGTTGACCTTGGTGACCGCGATGGCCGCGGCCTCCTCGCCCGAACCGGCCAGCTCACCGGCGAGGTAGCGGGCGAGCACGACCGGTGTCGGGTAGTCGAAGACCAGCGTCGCGGGCAGCTTGAGGCCGGTGACCTCGGTGAACCGGTTGCGGAACTCGACCGCGGCCAGCGAGTCGAAGCCGAGGTCGCGGAACGCGCGCTCGGGCTCGACGGCGTCGGCGCTGGAGTGCCCGAGCACCGAAGCTGCCTGCGTGCGGACCAGGTCGAGCAGCAGGTCTTCCTGCTGCGCCGGGGCGAGCCTGGCCAGCTTCTCCTTGAGGCCACCGGCCACGGCCGAAGTCGCTTCGACCGCACGCCGCGAGCTGACGCGGATGAGCCCGCGCAGGATCGGCGGGACGCCTTCGCCCAGGCTCATCGCCTTGAAGTCGAGCCGGATCGGCACCACGGCCGGGTCGGCCAGTCCGCTGCCCACGTCGAACAGCTCCAAGCCGTCCACAGAGGACAGTGGAAGCACGCCGCCGCGCGACATCCGGGACCGGTCGGCCTCGCCGAGTTCGCCGGTCATGTCGGAAGCCTGGTCCCAGAAACCCCAGGCCAGCGCGGACGCGGGCAGGCCGTTCGCCACCCGGTGCGCGGCGAGCGCGTCCAGGAAGGCGTTGGCAGCCGCGTAGTTGCCCTGGCCGGGCGCGCCGAGCACACCACCGGCCGACGAGAAGAGCACGAACGCCTTGATGTCCAGCTCTTGGGTGAGTTCGTGCAGGTTGAGCGCGGCGTCGACCTTGGGCTTCAGCACGAAGTCCATGCGCTCGGGGGTGAGCGACGCGATGACACCGTCGTCGAGCACGCCCGCCGCGTGCACGATCCCGGTCAGCGGGTGCTCCATCGGGATGAGCGCGAGCAGTTCGGCGACCTCGCAGCGCTTCGAGACGTCGCACGCGACGACCTCGACCTCGGCGCCGAGCCCGGTCAGCTCCTCGACCAGCTCGGGCATCCCGGCGGCCGACAGGCCACGGCGGCCGGTCAGCACCAGGTGCCGGACACCGCGTTCGGTCACCAGGTGCCGGGCGACCAGCGCGCCGAGCGTGCCGGTGGCGCCGGTGACCAGCACCGTTCCGTCCGGCACGAACGCCGGGTGCTCGGCGGGTTCGACGGCCACCCGGGCCAGGCGTGCGACGTGGACCTTGCCGTCGCGCACGGCGACCTGGTCCTCGCCGCTGGAAAGCACCAGCGGCAGCTCGGACTCGTAGGCGTCGGCCAGGATGATGCGCTCGGGGTTCTCCGACTGCGCGGACCGGCAGAGGCCCCAGACCGCGGCGCCCGCCAGGTCGGTGACGTCCTCACCGGTCGCGGAAACCGCGCCCTGCGTGAGGATCACGAGCTTGGTCTCGTCGTACTTGTCGTCGCCCAGGAACTTCTGCAACGCGGCGAGTACTCGGTGCGTTGCCGTGCGGACGGACTCGGCGTCCGTGCCCGCGACGCTGTCCACGACCGCGACGGCCGGGACCTCCTCGCCGACCGAATCCCAGTGCACATAGGACACTGACTCGTCACTCGCCGGGATCTCCGGCCATTCGATGCGGAACAGCGACTCACCCACGATCGACCGGGCCGCGTTGATCTGGTCGACCGCGATGGCGCGCAGCACCAGCGATTCGATGACCGCGACCGGGCGGCCAGCCGGGTCGGCGATCTCCAGCGAGACCTCGCCCTCGCGGATCGGGGTGACCTTGACCCGCAGCGAGGTCGCGCCGGACGCGAACAGCTCCACCCGCGAGAACAGGAACGGCAGAGAGGCCTCCTGCCCGATCGCGCTGGTCAGGCCGACCGCGTGCAGTGAGGAGTCGAGGATCGCCGGGTGCAGGCCGAAACCGTCGCCCTTGATGCCGTCGGGCAGCGAGACCTCGGCGTAGACGTCGTCACCGACCTTCCAGGCGGCCTTGAGGCCCTGGAACACCGTGCCGTAGTTGAGCCCGGCCTCGGCGAGATCGTCGTACAGCGTGGTCAGGTCTATGCTCTCGCCGTCCTGCGGCGGCCACGCGGTGAGGTCGAACGACGGCGCGCCCGTGCTCGCGCCGAGCACACCGACCGCGTGCTGGGTCCACGGCAGGTCGGCCGCCGCGTTCTCATCACGCGAGTAAATGCTGATCGGGCGTGAGCCGGAAGCGTCCGGCGCGCCGACCACGGCCTGCAGCTGAATGCCGCCGCGAGCCGGGAGCACCAGCGGTGCCTGCAGCATCAGCTCTTCGAGCTTGCCGCAGCCGACCTGGTCACCCGCGCGGATCGCGAGTTCGACGAAACCGGTGCCGGGCAACAGCACCGTGTCGCCGACCGCGTGGTCACCGAGCCAGGTCTGGATGCCGAGCGCGAGACGGCCGGAGAACACCATGCCGTCGGAGTCGGCCAGCGGCACGGCCGCGGGCAGCAGCGCGTGCTCGGTCGCCGAGAGACCGACGGTCGTGACATCGCCGCCGTTGTTCGGCGTCGGGATCCAGAAACGCTGACGCTGGAAGGCATACGTCGGCAGGTCGACGCGGCGGCCACCGGGGAACACCTTGTCCCAGTCGACCTTCGCGCCACGCAGGAACGCCTCGGACAACGACGTGTAGAACCGCTGGAGCCCGCCTTCCTCACGGCGGAGCGAACCCACCGTACCCGCCTGGATACCGGCGTCCTCCGCGGTTTCCCCGATGGCGGGCAGCAAACCCGGGTGCGGGCTGCATTCGACGAAGAGCGTGAACCCGTCATCGAGCAGCTTGCGAGTGGTCTCCTCGAAGCGGACCGGGTTGCGGAGGTTTCCGTACCAGTACTCGTCGGTCATCGTCGCGGTGTCGATGATCCCGGCCTCGACCGTGGAGTACAGCGGGACGTCGACCGAACGCGGGGTGAGCCCGGCGAGCGCTTCGAGCAGCTGCGCACGCACCGGCTCGACGTAGTCGGAGTGCGAGGCGTAGTCGACCGGGATGATCCGCGCGCGGCCGCCCTCGGCCTTGACCTCGTCGTAGAAGGACTTGAGCAGCTCCGGCGGGCCACTGACCACAGTGGACGTCGGGCTGTTGACCACCGAGATCTGCACCCGGCCGCCGAACTTGGCGATCCGCTCACGGGTGACGTCCTGGCTCAGCGCCACCGACATCATGCCGCCATGCCCGGACAGCGCCTCGTTCAAGATGAGCCCGCGTGCGGTGACGACCTTGGCACCGTCCTCAAGGGACAGTGCGCCCGCCGCACAGGCCGCCGCCAGCTCACCCTGCGAATGGCCGACGAACGCGGACGGCTCGACGCCGAAGGACCGCCAGGCTGCGGACAGCGAGACGAGGATCGCCCAGGTCGCGGACTGCACGACGTCGACGCGGTCGAAATCGGGCGTGCCCTCTTCCTGGCGCAGCACGGCAAGGAGGTCCCAGTCGGCCTGGGTCCGCAGCGCGGCCGCGCATTCCTCCAGCTTCGCCGCGAAGGCCGGGATGCCGTCATACAGCTCGACGGCCATGCCCCGCCACTGTGAACCCTGGCCGGGGAAGCAGAAGACGATCTTGGCTTCCTGACTGGTCGAGCCGCTGACCACGTTCGCGGCCTTCTCGCCGGTCGCGAAGACGTTCAGGCCTTCGATCAGCTCTTCGCGGGTGGTGCCGATGACCGCCGCGCGCTGGTTGAAGATCGCGCGGGTGTGGGTCAGCGAGTAGCCGACGTCATACGGGTCGACATCGCTCCGCAGCAAATCCGCGAGCCGGGAGGCCTGCGCCTTCAAAGCGTCGGTGCCACGAGCGCTCAGCACGAGCGGCACAGTCCGCTCTTCGACTTCACGCTCCGGTTCGGCCGGAACGCGCGGCGCCTCTTCGATGATGACGTGCGCGTTGGTGCCGCTGATGCCGAACGACGACACCGCCGCGCGGCGCGGGCGGCCGTGGTCCGGCCATTCGCGGCGCTCGGCGAGCAGCTCGACCGCGCCGGATTCCCAGTCGACGACCGGAGTCGGCTCGGTGAGGTGGAGCGTCTTCGGCATGATGCCGTTCTGGATGGCGTGGACGATCTTGATGATGCTCGCCGCGCCCGCCGCGGCCTGCGTGTGGCCCATGTTCGACTTGATCGAGCCGAGGTAGAGCGGCTGGTCCTCCGGCCGTCCCTGGCCGTAGGTGGCGAGCAGTGCCTGTGCCTCGATCGGATCGCCGAGGGTGGTGCCGGTGCCGTGCGCGTCGACCATGTCGACGTCGGCGGTGGTCAGGCCCGCGTTGGCCAGCGCCTGCCGGATGACGCGGCGTTGCGAAGGCCCGTTCGGCGCGGTGAGGCCGTTGGACGCGCCGTCCTGGTTGAGCGCGGTGCCCTTGACGATCGCGAGCACCGGGTGACCGTTCTTGCGGGCGTCGGAGAGCCGCTCGACCAGCAGCATGCCGACGCCTTCACCCCAGCCGGTGCCGTCGGTGTCGGCGGAGAACGACTTGCAGCGGCCGTTCTTGGCGAGACCGTGCTGGCGGCTGAACTCGACGAAGATCTCGGGCGTCGCCATGATCGCGACACCACCGGCGAGCGCGAGCGAGCACTCCCCCGACCGCAGCGCCTGGATCGCCAGGTGCAGCGCGACCAGAGAACTCGAGCAGGCCGTGTCGATGGTCAGCGCCGGGCCTTCCAGACCGAGCACATAGGACACCCGGCCGGACGCGATCGCGCCGGTGGAGCTGTTGTACGTGTAGTCGTGGTACATCATCCCGGCGAAGACACCGGTCGAGCTGCCCTTGAGCGTCGCAGGGTCGATACCCGCGCGTTCCAAGGTCTCCCAGGACGCTTCGAGCAGCAGGCGCTGCTGCGGGTCCATGAGGAGCGCCTCATTGGGGCTGATGCCGAAGAAGGCCGGGTCGAATTCGTCGGCCTCGTACAGGAAAGCGCCCTCGTTGACGTAGCTGGTGTCGGGGCGGGTCTCGTCGGGGTCGTAGACGTTGTCGATGTCCCAGCCGCGGTTTTCGGGGAACGTCGACACGACGTCGCGGCCGTCGAAGACCATCTTCCACAGGTCTTCCGGCGAGTTGACGCCACCGGGGTACCGGCAGGCCATCGACACGATGGCGATCGGGTCGTCGTCGGCGATCGAGGCGGCGGTCGTCGCGGGAACGTCGCCGACACTGCCGGAGACCTCTTCGAGCAGGTACTGCGCGAGCACGATCGGCGACGGGTAGTCGAAGACCAGTGTCGCGGGCAGCTTGAGGCCGGTCGCCTCGGTGAGGCCGTTGCGGAGTTCGACGGCGGTGAGCGAGTCGAAGCCGAGTTCGTTGAACGCCCGGTCCGAGCCGATGGCCTCGGGGCCCGAGTAGCCGAGCACCGCGGCGGCCTGCGCGCGGACCATGGTCAGCAGCGCGGCTTCCCATTCCTCCTCCGGCAGCCCGGCGAGCTGGCGGCGCAGTGAGTCGGAGTCGGCCTTGACACCGGCGGCACTGCGGCGCTGGGCGGGAACCAGGCCGCGGAAGAACTCGTGCAGGCCGTCGCCCTGGGCACGCAGCCCGGCGATGTCGAGCTTGACCGGGACGAGCGAGGATTCCCCTGTGGACAATGCCGCGTCGAAGATCGCGGTGCCGTCCTCCGGCGAGAGCGGGAACATGCCGCCACGCGAGATGCGGGACTTGTCGGCGTCGTCGAGCGTGCCGCCCATGCCGCCTGCCCAGAGGCCCCAGGCGAGTGACTGCGCGGGCTTTCCGGCGGCACGGCGGTGTTCGGCGAGCGCGTCGAGGAAGTGGTTGGCGGCGGCGTAGTTGCCCTGGCCGGGCGCGCCGAGCACACCGGAGGCGCTGGAGAACACGACGAACGCGGTCAGGTCGCCGGTGAGTTCGTGCAGGTTGAGCGCGGCGTCGACCTTGGGGCGGAAGACGGTGTCGACGCGCTCGGGGGTGAGCGAGGCGATGACGCCGTCGTCGATGACACCCGCGATGTGCACGACCGCGGTGATGTCCTTGCCCTTGAGCGCCTTGGCGAGTGCCTTGCGGTCGGCGGCGTCGACCGCGGCGACCTCGACGTTCGCCCCCAGCTCGGTCAGCTCGGCGACGAAGTCCTCGGCACCCGCGGCCCCTCGGCGGCTGGCGAGCAGGAGGTTCTTGACGCCGTGGTTGGTGACCAGGTGCCGGGAGAACAGGCGGCCGAGTGTGCCGAACGCGCCGGTGACCAGCGTGGTGCCCTCGGGCGTGAAGGTGCTCGCGGGCTCGGCGTCCTCACTCGGCACGCGGGCGAGCTTCGCGGCGTAGGTGACACCGTCACGGACGATGACCTGCGACTGGCCGGTCGCGAGCACGGCCTGCACATCGACGTCACCGTCGGCCAGGATGATGCGCTCGGGGTTCTCGTTCTGGGCCGAACGGACCAGTCCCCAGACGGCCGCGCCGGCGAGGTTGTCCCCGCCGATAGCGCCCTGGGTGAGCACGACCAGCTTGGATTCGCCTTCCACCGCAAGGAATTCCTGCAGCTTGGCGAGTGCGGCGTTGGTGACCTCGCGTACCTCGTCTGCCGTGGTGCCCTGACCGACCACATAGGACTCGGCCTGGATGGCGGCCACGTTGGCGACGTCCGGGACCGGCGCCCACTGCAGGTGGAACAGCGAGTCGTGGAAGCTCGACCTGGCGGCCGCGATCTGCTCGGCGGTGATCGAGCGCAGGGTCAGCGAGTCGACCGTGGCGACCGGGTTGCCACCCGCGTCGGCGAGCCGGACCTTGACCACGCCATCGCGCAGCGGCGTCAGCCGCACGCGCAGGCTGGACGCGCCGGTGGCGTGCAGGTCCACTGTAGACCAAGAGAACGGAAGTGCAGCGCGGTCGCCGGTCACCCCGGTCAGCGCGACGGCGTGCAGCGCGGAGTCGAGTGCCGCCGGGTGCAGGCCGAAGCTCGCGGCGTCGCCGTGTGCCTTCTCGGGCAGTTCGACCTCGGCGTAGACCTCGTCGCCGGACTTCCAGGCCGCCTTGAGGCCCTGGAACACCGGCCCGTACTGCAGCCCTGCCTCGGCTAGGCCCTCGTAGATGCCTTCCAGGTCAACGTGTTCCGCCTTGGCGGGCGGCCAGGCCTTCAGGTCGAAGTCCGGGACGGCAGAGCCCGCGCCGAGCACACCGTCGGCGTGCTGGGTCCACGGCAGGTCACCCGCGTCCTCGGGCCGCGAGTAGACGCTGATCGAGCGGGAACCGTTGGCGTCACGGGCACCCACGACCACCTGGACCTGGACGCCACCCTTCTCGGGCAGCACCAAAGGCGCCTGGAGGTTGAGTTCCTCGATACGGCCACAGCCGACCTGGTCACCGGCCCGTGTCGACAACTCGACAAACCCGGTGCCAGGGAACAGGATCGAGCCGCCGACCACGTGATCGGCCAGCCAGGCGTTGGTACTGGCGGACAGGCGGCCGGTCAGCACGACGCCGTCGGACTCGGCGAGCAGCACGGCCGCGCCGAGCAGCGGGTGATCGGTCGACGTCAAACCCGCCGACGAGACGTCGCTCGCCCCGGCCTTCGCCTCCACCCAGAAACGCTGGCGCTGGAACGCATATGTGGGCAGTTCGACCCGCTTGGCACCGCGTCCCTCGAAGACCTGGGCCCAGTCGACGGGCACACCGGTGGCGTGCAGCTGACCCAGCGCCGTCAAGATCGCGGTCGGCTCGTGCCGGTCCTTGCGCAGCGCGGCGACGAACTCGCCCTCGACGCTCTGCTGTGCCATGCCGGACAGCACGCCATCGGGGCCCAGCTCGAAGAACCTGGTCACGCCCTCGGCGGCGAGGGTCTTCACGCCGTCGGCGAACCGGACGGCACCGCGGACGTGGCGCACCCAGTACTCGGGGTCATCCAGCGCGTCGGCGACCTGCCCGGTGACGTTGGAGACGACCGGGATCCGCGCGGTGCCGTACTCGAGGCTCTGCGCGACCTTGCGGAACTCGTCGAGCATGGGCTCCATGAGTGGCGAGTGGAACGCGTGGCTGACCTTGAGCCGCGTGGTCTTGCGGCCCAGTTCCTCGAAGTGCGCCTTGATGGCCAGCGCGGCGGTCTCGTCACCGGAGACGACGACCGACTGCGGCCCGTTGATCGCGCCGATGCTCACGGCGTCGGTCAGCAGCGGCAGGACCTCGTCCTCGGTCGCCTGCACGGCGACCATAGCGCCACCGGCGGGCAGCGCGTTCATCAGACGACCACGCGCGGCGACCAGCTTGGCGGCGGCTTCGAGGCTCAGCACCCCCGCGACATGCGCGGCGGCGAGTTCACCGATCGAGTGCCCGGCCACGAAGTCCGGTTTGACACCCCACGACTCGACGAGCCGGTACAGCGCGACCTCGATGGCGAACAGGCTGGTCTGGGTGTAGACGGTCTGGCTCAGCAAGTCCGCGTCGGAGCCCCACATGACCTCCTTGAGCGGCCGGTCGAGGTGCTTGTCCAGCTCCGCGACCGCGGCGTCCAACGCCTCGGCGAAGACCGGCGAGAAGGCGGCCAGCTCCTTGCCCATGCCGATGCGCTGGGCGCCCTGGCCGGTGAACTGGAACGCGGTCAGCCCCTCGGAGGCGAAGCCGGAGAACACACCCGCGCGCTTCTCACCAGCGGCGACGGCGTCGAAGCCGGTGCGCGCGGAGTCGGCGTCCTCGGCGAGCACGACCGCGCGGTAGGTCAGCGGCGACCGGGTGGTGGCCAGCGAGAACGCGGTGTCGAGCAGATCGTGGTCGACACCGAGCAGGTTGCGGGCCTGAGCCTTCAAAGCATCCGCGCTACGGCCGGACAGCAGCAGCGGCACAGGAGTGTCGGCGGGCCAGCTCGGCTCGACGACCTCGGCCGCCTCGGCTTCGGGAGCCTGCTCGATGATGACGTGCGAGTTCGTGCCGCTGACACCGAACGACGAGACACCCGCGCGCCGCGGTTCGCCGGTCTCGGGCCACGGCGTGGCCTCGGCGAGCAGCTCGACGTTGCCCGCACTCCAGTCCACATGGGACGAAGGCTCGGTGAAGTGGAGGGTCTTCGGCAGCAGCCCGTGCTGAATGGCCATGATCATCTTGATCACGCCGCCGACACCGGACGCGGCCTGCGCGTGCGCGATGTTCGACTTGATCGAGCCCAGGTACAGCGGCCGTTCCCGGCCCTGCCCGTAGGTCGCGAGCACGGCCTGCGCCTCGATCGGGTCACCGAGCGTGGTGCCGGTGCCATGCGCCTCGACCGCGTCCACATTGGACGGCGACAAGCGCGCGTCGTTCAGCGCCTGACGGATGACTCGCTGCTGCGACGGGCCGTTGGGCGCGGTGAGGCCGTTGGACGCGCCATCGGAGTTGACCGCGCTGCCGCGCAGCACGGCGAGCACCGGGTGACCGTTCTTGCGAGCGTCGGAAAGCCGCTCCAGCAAGAGGAAACCGGCGCCCTCACCCCAGGCGGTGCCATCGGCGGACTCGGAGAACGGCTTGCACCGCCCGTTCTTCGCAAGGCCACGCTGACGGCTGAACGCGACGAACCCGTCCGGCGTGGCCATGACGGCGATACCACCGGCCAGCGCGAGCGAGCATTCCTTCTTGCGCAACGCCTGCGCGGCCAGGTGCATCGCGACCAGGCTCGACGAGCACGCGGTGTCGACGGTGATCGTCGGGCCTTCGAGGCCGAGCGCGTACGAGATGCGTCCGGAAAGGACGGATGCGGCGACCGCGGTGCCCATGTAGGCCTCGGCGACCTCGGGCGCGTTGATCAGCAGGCCCTCGTAGTCACGGAAACCGGAGCCGACGAACACACCGACCGGCGCGCCCCGCTGGGATTCGGGTGCGATACCGGCCTTTTCGAGCGCTTCCCACGCCAGCTCCAGCATGATCCGCTGCTGCGGGTCCATGGCGAGCGCCTCGCGCGGCGAGATTCCGAAGAACTCCGGGTCGAAATCGCCGGCGGAATCGATAAAACCACCCTCGCGCACGTAGGACGTGCCCGGGTGGTCGGGGTCGGGATGGTACAGCTCATCGACGTTCCAGCCGCGGTCCTCGGGGAACTCCGAGATCGCGTCGCGGCCCTCGGCGACGAGATCCCAGAGGTCCTCGGCGGAGTTGACCCCGCCGGGGAACCGGCACCCGATCGAAACGATCGCGATCGGGTCCTGCTCCTGCGTCTCGACCTCCTGCAGGCGGCGGCGCGTCTGCGCCAAGTCCGCCGTGACCTTCTTGAGGTAGCCGAGGAGCTTTTCGTCGTTCGCCATCAGTATCCCAGTCCTTATCTCGTCACGAATGGTCGATCGACGTATGCGGGCTCACCTGGATAGGCAGCCAGCTCACGCTCCTTGCGGGCCAACATTCGGGCGCCGGCAACCAGCACACCGGCTCCCCCTTCTCCCCATGCCCCCGCACCACCGGTGCGGTCACCCGCGTCCCGGGCGTGTCCGCGTTCTGTGCACGCGTGTCCGCCGTCTGTGCACGCGTGTCCGCGTTCTGTGTACGCATGACATCCGCCTCTCAAGCCAAACCAAGCTCTTTGTCAATGAAGTCGAAGACGTCGTCAGCGGACGCGTCCTCCAAATTCCCGCCGACGTCCTCACCGGAACCAAGCGCTTCGTTCGCCTTCGCGAGCAGTGCCTGCAACCGCGCCGTGACCCTGGCCTGCTCCAGCTCGTCCGCACCGAGCGCGGCCACGGTCGCTTCGAGCCGGTCCAGCTCAGCCGTGATCCCGCCGCCCGTGTCGGCCTTCGGCGCGACCTCGCCGCGCATGAATTCGGCCAGCGCCTTGGGGTTCGCATGGTCGAACACCATCGTCGTCGGCAGCTTCTTGCCGACCGCCGAAGCGAGCCGGTTACGCAGATCGACCGCCGACACCGAGTCGAACCCGAGGTCCTTGAACGCCCGCGTCGGCTCGACACCGGACGGGTCGTCGTACCCGAGCACCGAGGCGACGTTCTTGCGGACCAGCTCCAGCAACGCCCGCGTCTGCTCGGCCTCGGACATCCCGGCCAGCTTGGCGATCAGTTCATTGCCACCCGCCGATTCAGGTTCGCCCGCGCCGTCGAGGATCGCCTTGACCTCGGGCAACGCGTCGAGCAACGGCCTCGGGCGGGCCATCGTGTACGTCGGCGCGAACGCCGACCAGTCGATCTCGGCGACCACGATGTGGCTGTCGTTGTGGTCCAGGGCCTGCTGCAACGCGGCGAGCGCGAGCCGCGGTTCCATCGCGGGCGCGCCGATCCGGCGCATCATGGCGGCGAGTTCCTCGTCGACCATGCCGCCCGCCCACGAACTCCACGCGACCGAGGTCGCGGCGAGCCCGCGCGCCTTGCGCTGGTGCGCCAAAGCGTCGAGGTAGGCGTTACCCGTGGCGTACGCGCTCTGGTGCGAGCTGCCCCAGACCGCAGCACCCGATGAGAACAGCACGAACGCGTCGAGCTCCTTGTCCCCGAGCAGTTCGTCGAGGTTGGCCGCACCTGCGATCTTGGCGTGCCCCACCTCGAGGAACTCCTCCAGCGGCAGGTCGGACAGCGGCGCGATGCGCTGCGAGATCCCGGCCGCGTGGACCACGGACCTGAGATCATCGAGCCCGTCGAGCAGCGACTTGAGCGAGTCACGGTCGGCGACATCGCAGGCCGCGATGGTGACCTTGGTCCCCAGTTCGGTCAGCTCGGCTTCCAGCTCGGCGGCGCCGGAAGCTTCGCGGCCGCGGCGGCTGGTGAGCACGAGGTGTTCGGCGCCCTTGCCCGCGAGCCAGCGCGCGAGGTGCGCACCGAGTCCGCCGGTGCCGCCGGTGATCAGCGTGGTCCCGCGCGGCGTCCACTCCCGCGCACCAGGCGCCGTGCCGACCGAGGCGCGGACCATGCGGCGGGCGTAGATCCCGTTGCCGCGCACGGCGAGCGCGTCGTCCTCGACCCCGCCGAGCAGACCGGCGAGCCGCGCGATGGTCGCGTCGTCGGCGTCGGACGGGACGTCGACCATGCCACCCCAGTAGGTGCCGAGGTCGAGCGAGAGCACGGTGCCGAGGCCCCACGCCGACGCCTGCACGGCGTTGCGGACCTCGTCCGGCCGGTCGACCGCGACCGCGTCGGAGGTGATCGCCCAGATCGGCGAGTCGAGCCCGGCGTCGCCGATCGCCTGGATGAAGGTGACCGTGCTGTCGATCGTGTTGTCCAGCGCCAGCAGGGAAAGAATGCCGTCAGGAGCGTGCGGGCGCAGTCCCTTGGCGAGCGTCTCGCGGTCCTCATTGGACACCTCGAGCGGGACCACGGTGGTCGTCTCGCCCAGCGCGCCGAGGATCTTGGTGATCAGTGGGTGGTCCTTCTGCCCGGCCGGGATGGCGACCAGCCAGTTGCCGATGGCCGGGCTCGCGTCCGGAGTGACCGCCTTCCAGGCGATCTTGTATCGCCAGGTGTCCACAAGGGACTGCTCGCGGAACTTGTCACGCCAGGTCGACACCGCGGGCAACACCTCGCCGAGCGCCGACGCCTCGACGTTCAGCCGCTCGGCAAGCTCGCCGAAGTCCTGGTCGGCGACCGCGTCCCAGAACGCCGAGTCGACCGGGTCGGCGCTGGCCGCCTGGTGCGCCTTGCTGGTGTCCCACCAGAAGTTCTTGTGCTGGAAGGCATACGTCGGCAGGTCGACGCGCCGGGCGCCGCGGCCCGCGTAGAACACCGACCAGTCGAGCTTGACGCCGCGTGCCCACGCCTGCGCGAGCGCGGTGACCAGTTCCCGTTCCTCGGGACGGTCGCGGCGCAGCACCGGCACGAACGCGATGTCCTCGTCGGTGACCAGCGAGTCCGGGCCCATCGCGGCGAGCGCCGAGTCCGGGCCGAGTTCGACGAACGTGGTGACGTTGCGGGCTTCCAGGCTGCGGACCGCGTCGGAGAACCGGACGGCCTCGCGGACGTGGCGCACCCAGTAGTCCGGTGAGGTCAGTTCCTCGGCGGTCGCGAGCTGCCCGGTCAGCGTCGAGATGATGGCGATCTTGGGCGGGTGGAAGGTGAGCCCCTCGGCGACCTTGCGGAAGCCGGAGAGCATCGGCTCCATCAGCGGCGAGTGGAACGCGTGCGACACCTTGAGCTGCTTGGTCTTGCGGCCCTGCGCGTCGAACGCGGCGGCCACGCCGAGCGCGGCCTCCTCCTCGCCGGAGACGACCACGGCGTTCGGCCCGTTGATCACGCCGATGCCGACGCCGTCGGTCAGGAACGGCGTGACCTCGTCCTCGGACGCCTGGATCGCGACCATCGCGCCGCCGGAAGGCAACGCGTTCATGAGCTTGCCGCGAGCCGCGACCAGCGCGGCGGCGTCCTCCAGAGAGAGCACCCCCGCGACGTGCGCGGCGGCGAGTTCACCGATCGAGTGCCCGGCCAGGAAGTCGGCCTTCCCGCCCCACGACTCGATGAGCCGGTACAACGCGACCTCGACGGCGAACAGCCCCGACTGCGTGTAGACCGTCTGCGCGAGCAGGTCCGCATCGGAACCCCAGACGACCTCCTTGAGCGGCCTGTCCAGGTGCTTGTCCAGCTCCGCGACGGCCGCGTCAAAGGCCTCCGAGAACGGGGCAAAGCCCGCCAAATCCCGTCCCATGCCAATGCGCTGGGCGCCCTGGCCGGTGAACAGGAACGCGGTCAAACCGTCCGAGCGCGTGACGCCCTGGACGACTCCGGCCGGGGTCTCCCCCGCCGCCAGCGCGGTCAAGCCGCGGACGAACTCGTCGCGGTCCTCGGCGACCACGACCGCGCGATTGTCCAAAGCGGACCGCGTGGTGGCGAGCGAGAAACCCAAGTCCAGCAAGGAAGTCTCACCGAGGTTGTCGAGCAGACGCTGAGCCTGCGCGGTCAGCGCGGCGGCACCCTTACCCGAGACGACCAGCGGCAGGACAGAGCTGGTGACCGTCGGCGCTTCGGCCTCCGGCTCCTCGAAGGCGGGCGCCTCTTCGATGATCACGTGCGCGTTGGTGCCGGACAGCCCGAACGACGAGATGCCCGCGCGACGCGGTTCGTCACCGGCAGGCCACGGCCGCGGCTCGGTGAGCAGCGAGATGTTGCCGGCGGCCCAGTCGACCTGCGGGGTCGGCGCGTCGACGTGCAGGGTCTGCGGCATCTTGTCGTGCTTCATCGCCTGGACCATCTTGATGATCCCGGAGACGCCGGCCGCCGCCTGCGCGTGACCGATGTTGGACTTGATCGACCCCAGGTAGAGCGGCTTGCCGGCCGGGCGCTGGCCGTAGGTGGCGAGCAGCGCCTGCGCCTCGATCGGGTCGCCCAGCTTGGTGCCGGTGCCGTGCGCCTCGACCAGCTCGACCTGCTCGACGGCGATCTGCGCGTTGGCCAGCGCGTCACGGATGACCCGCTGCTGCGACGGCCCGTTGGGGGCGGTGATGCCGTTGGACGCGCCGTCCTGGTTGACCGCGGAGCCGCGCACCAGCGCGAGCACCGGGTGACCGTTGCGCCGCGCGTCGGAAAGCCGTTCCAGCAACAGAAGCCCGACGCCTTCGCCCCAGCCGGTGCCGTCGGCAGCGGCCGCGAAGGCCTTGCAACGCCCGTTCAGCGCGAGGCCGCCCTGCTCGCTGAAGCCGACGAACGCGGCGGGCGTGGCCATGACGGTCACGCCACCGGCGAGCGCCAGCGAGCAGTCCCCGCGCCGCAGCGACTGGATGGCCCAGTGCAGCGCGACCAAACTCGAAGAGCAGGCCGTGTCGACCGTGACCGCCGGGCCTTCAAGCCCCAGGCAGTAGGCGATCCGCCCCGAGGCGACCGCGCCGAGCACGCCGATGCCGCCGCCGAGTCCGTAGTCGTGGTAGACGAGCCCGGCGAAGACACCGGTCTTGGTGCCCTTCAGCGAATGCGGGTCGATGCCCGCCCGTTCGAAGGCCTCCCACGACGTCTCCAGCAGCAGCCGCTGCTGCGCATCGGTTTCGACCGCTTCCTTCGGACTGATCTTGAAGAAGTCCGCGTCGAACTCGTCCGCGTTGTGCAGGAAGCCACCCTCGCGCGAGTACGTCTTACCCGGCTTGCCCGGCTCGGGGTCGTACAGGCCTTCGGTGTCCCAGCCGCGGTTCTCCGGGAACGTCGAGATCCCGTCCCGGCCCTCGTTCACGAGGTCCCACAACGCTTCCGGCGAAGAGATCCCGCCGGGGAAGCGGCAACTCATCGAAACGATGGCAATCGGCTCGTGATCCTTGGCTTCCACCTCGCGCAGTCGTTTCTTGGTCGACTGCAGATCGGCCATGGCTCGCTTGAGATAGTCCCGGAGCTTGTCATCGTTGCTGCTGCTCATTGATCCCTCGTCGTCCCTAGAGGCCGAGCTCGTTGTCAAGCATGTTGAACAGTTCGTCGTCGGTCGCGTCTTCGTAGTCGGTCTCGGTCACTTCGGCGGCGGTCTGCGAGTCATTCCACTTACGCAGCAACGCTTCCAAGCGGGCTGTGATCCTCGCCGTCCCGTCCGCGGGGACCGACGCGAGCAGCTGTTCGAGCCGCTCGACCTCCTCCAGCACCGGCGCGGTCGAGTCGGCGTTGGGTGCGATCCCAGCGCGCAGGAACGCGGCCGCCTCCAGCGAAGTCGGGTAGTCGAAGACCAGGGTCGCGGGCAGCGAGAGCCCGGTGGCCGCGGTCAGCTGCTTACGCAGTTCGACCGCCGCAAGCGAGTCGAAGCCGAGTTCCTTGAACGCGCGGCCCGGCTCGATCGACTCCGGCCCGGCATGCCCGAGCACCGCCGCGACGTGCGTGCGGACCACG
The DNA here is from genome assembly GCF_042734395.1 of Amycolatopsis sp. NPDC059657. Lineage (NCBI taxonomy): Bacteria > Bacillati > Actinomycetota > Actinomycetes > Pseudonocardiales > Pseudonocardiaceae > Amycolatopsis > Amycolatopsis sp. NPDC059657. Next base: position 36,204 of record NZ_JBHWEB010000095.1, read on the forward strand.
TCGAGCAGCACGCGATCGACCTCGTCGTCCGGCAACCCGGCGAGCTTCTTGCGCAGCTCGGCGCCACTGTCCCCGGCCTGCTTGGCGGGCACCTTGACCAGGCCGGACAGCAACGCGGGCAGTTCACCGGCACGCGCCCGGAGTGTCGCGTGGTCGAGCCGGATCGGCACGACCAGCGCTTCCGGCGCGGACAACGCCGCGTCGAACGCCTTGAGGCCATCCTCTGTGGACAGTTCGGGCAGGCCGAGCGCGGTGAAGGTCTCGTTGGGCTCGCCCCAGGTCCCAAAGGCGAGCGTGGTCGCGGGAAGACCGTCGGCCTGCCGAAGCTGGGCGAGCGCTTCGACGAAACAGTCCCCCGCGGCCGACGCGGCTTGCCCGGTTCCGTAGAGCAGCGATGTCGCCGAAGCCAGCACCACGAAGTTCGCGAGATCACGGGTCTGCTCGTGCAGGTTGTAGGCGGCGGCCGCCTTGTGCCGCAAGGCTTCCGCGAGCTGCTCCGGGGTGAGCGAGTCGACCAGCGCCGTCGCGGCGGGCGCGGGGGCGTGGATGACCGCGGTCAGCGGGTGCTCCTCGGAAATGTCGTTGAGCACCTTGGCGAGCGCGTCCGCGTCGGCCGGGTCGCCGTCGAAGAAGACCAGATGCTCGGCGCCCAGGTGCCTGGCGATGTCCTCGCCGTGCGGGCCGCCGGTCACCAGCACGGTCCCCGACCACGTCACCGGCGCGTCCACCGTGGACACCTTGGCGAGCCTCGGCGCCCGCGTGACACCACCGCTGATGCGCAGCTCCGGCTCACCCGAGGCGACCGCGGCGGCGAGGTCACCCGAGCCGTCAGTCTCGATGAGCACGAACCGACCGGGGTGTTCTTGCTGCGCGACCCTGACCAGGCCGCGAACCGGGGCCTGCGCCAGGCTGCCGTCGATCACGAACACGGCCTCGCCGGGCTGCTGGATCCTCGCGAGCGCGGTCGCCGCGTTGGCCTGTGCGGCAGCGAGAACGTCCGGGCCGCCCTGCCAGTTGTCGACATACTCGGCCTCGATCTCCGAGGGGAGCGTGCGCACCGGGATCCAGTCGATGCGGTGCAGCGCGTCGAGCCTGCCCGTGGCGAACTGGTCCGCGGTGACCGGTTCGGTGGCGAGCGACTCGACGCTCAGCACCGGGCGGCCCTCCTCGTCGGCCGCGAACACGGAAAGCTGGCCCGGGGGGGGGGGGGGGGGGGGCCCCCCCCCCGGCCGGACACCCGCGGGCGGGGGGGGGGAGCCCGGGCCCCACCACCGGCCCCCGGGGCCCCCCCGGCGGCCGGAGTAGCGGAACCC